>DATNDS010000175.1:0-24497 GCA_035553215.1 Gemmatimonadaceae bacterium | reverse complement strand
GGCGGCGCGCGAGCAGGTGCCCCGCGTGGCCATTCACGCGCTGCTCGACGGCCGCGACACGATGCCGCGCTCGGCGCTGCGCTTCATGCAGGAGACGATCGAGCGCACCCGGAACCGGGCGCAGATAGCATCGCTCGGCGGACGCTACTTCGGCATGGACCGCGACCGCCGCTGGGACCGCACCAAACTCTGGTACGACGCCATGGTGCGGGGCGCCGGCCCATCGGCCACCGATCCCGTGCAGGCCATTCGCGACGCATACGAGCGCGGCGAGAGCGATGAGTTCGTGAAGCCGGTGGTGCTCACGTGCGATGGCGCGCCTGTGGCGCCGTTCCATGACGGCGATGGGCTGATCCTGTTCAACTTCCGCGCGGATCGCATGCGCCAGATCGTGCGCGCGCTCACGCAGACGGGATTCACGAGCTTCGACGTGAGCGGCCGGCCCGCCGTGAAGATCGTGACGATGACGATGTACGACGAGACGTTCGATGTGCCGGTGGCGTTTCCCCCGCTCGTGCTCTCGCGCATCGTGGCGGAGGTGCTCGCGGACCAGGGGAAATCCCAGTTCCGGACCGCCGAGACGGAGAAGTACGCGCACGTGACGTACTTCTTCAACGGCGGCTTCGAGGCGCCCTACCGCAGCGAGGTGCGCGAGCTGGTGCCGAGCCAGAAGGTCGCGACGTACGATCTGGCGCCGGAGATGAGTGCGGCGGGCGTGACGGACGTATTGTGCCGCGCGATCCGGTCGGCCGAACACGATTTCATTCTCTGCAACTTCGCGAACGGCGACATGGTGGGACACACCGGTGTGCTGCCTGCCGTGATCAAGGCGGTGGAGACGGTGGACCAGTGTCTGCTGCGCGTGCTCGCCGCCGCGGCGCGCGTGGACGCACGTCTGATCGTGACCGCGGACCATGGCAACTGCGAATTGATGATCGATCCCGAGACGGGCGGACCGCACACGGCCCACACCACGAATCCTGTCCCGCTCATTCTCGTGGATTCCGGCGGCCCGCGCACGCTGCGCGGCGGCGGCGCATTGCGCGATGTAGGACCCACCATCCTGGAAATGCTCGGCGTGGAAAAGCCCGCCGAGATGACCGGAACCGACCTCAGAGATACCGGAGCATGCCCGTGAGGCACGTGCTTGGCGTCGTATTCGTTCTTGCATCCATGGGAAGCGGCGCCGCGCGTGCCGCGGCGCAGGTTGGCTATCCGCCGAGCGAGAGCCCGTATCACGACATCACCCAGAAGCAGGACTTCACGGTGTATGGCGGATACTTCAAGGGGAGCGCGGGCGCAGCCGGCGTGGGTCCGCAGAGCGGCGCGCTCTTCGGCGTGCGCTATGCGCTGCACGTCGGCGGGCCGGCCGAGCTCGTCGGACGTCTCGCGCGCGCGTCGTCCAGCCGGACCGTGCTGGATCCGAGCCAGCCGGATGACGCGCGCGACCTCGGCACAACGTCGCAGGCGATCTACCTGGCGGACGTGGGCATCACGCTCAACCTCACGGGGCAGAAGAGCTATCGGCACTTCGTGCCGACGGCGGGGTTCGGGCTGGGCATCGCGAGCGGCGGCACGAAGCCCGACGCCAGCGGCTACAAGTTCGGGAATCCGTTCGCGATCAACGGATCCGTGGGACTGCGGTTCGTGCCGAGCGGCAACATCTCGGTGCGCGCGGACCTGACCGATTATTTGTTCCAGCTCCACTATCCCAACTCGTTCTTCGTGGCGCCGCCGGGGAGCACGCCCATCCTGCCGGCCAACGCGGGCGACAATCAGTGGACGCACAATATCGTGGTGACCTTCGGCGTGTCCTACGTGTTTGCGCGCTGACCGCGACATGCCGCCCGATCGCTCGCGCGCCACGGCGGTGGCGCGGCTCACGCGCCGCGTGACCTTCGCTGCGGCGCACCGCTATCGCCGACCCGAGTGGAGCGATGCGCAGAACCGCGCCGTGTTCGGCGCCTGCGCGAACGAGCACTATCACGGACACGGCTACACCTGCGACGTGACCGTGCGCGGCGAAATCGACGCCACCACCGGCATGATCGTGGACCTGAGCCGGCTGGATCAGGCGCTCGCGCGCGAAGTGCGCGACCGGTTCGACCATCGGAACATCAATCTTGACGTTCCGGAGTTCGCCGAGGGACAGCTCGTGCCGACGGGAGAAAACCTGGCGCGATTCATCTTCGAGCGGTTGGTGCAGGCACTGGGAGAGGACGTGGTGGTGGAGCGGGTGGTGGTGCGGGAGGATGAGTCGTTGAGCGCGGAATTCGGCTGACGCGCGGCGCGGCGCGGCGCGGCGCGGCGCGCCGTGCCGCGCCGCCGGGAAGCGGTCGCCTTCGGCGACCTGCGGGAAGCGTCGCGCGGAGCGCGACTGGGAGGCACGCTCCCCGCCGGGCCACCCCGCCCTTGGGAATCGGCGATCGGGAATGGGGAATCGTGGGAATGGGGAATGATGGAGCGGGGGAGGCGGCGCTGAAAGAAAGGCGGTGGGGTGCGGTCTCCCAGCCGCCGGGCCTGCGGCCCGGCAGGCGCTTCCCGCAGGCGCTGAGCCGTCAGGCTCAGTCGCCGCTTCCCGCAGGTCGCCTTTGGCGACCGCTTCCCGCAGGCGGCCGCAGGCCGCCGCTTCCCGAAGCAGCGCAGTGGGCCTTGGCCCACCGCGCTGCTTCCCGCATCTTCCCCACATGCCTCCCGATGCCACCACACTGGACGCCGTCGAGGAAACCCCCGTCTGGCTCGAAGTGAACGGCACGCCCGCCGTGACGTGGATGTGCACGCCCGATCAGCTCGATGAGCTGGTGGTCGGCTGGCTGCACGGCGAGGGCTATATCGACAGCACGAAGGACATCCTCCGCATGCGTCCCTGCGCGAAGGAGCCGGGCTTCTGGGTGGACGTGCCACCCGAGAAGTTCGCCGCCGTGGAGAGCGCGGAGCGGCGCCGCGTGCTCGCGTCCGGGTGCGGCGCCGTGACGACGATCCTCGGCTCCGTGAGCTCGCTCCCGCGGCGCACGGGCGCGGCTCCCGAGGTGGAGCTCGCGCAGATGCGCGCGCTGTTCAAGGAGCTGTTTGCGCGCGGCGGGCGCTACAAGGAAACCGGCGGCGTTCACGCGGCGGCGCTTACCGACGGACGCGAGCTGCTCTATCACGCTGAAGACATCGGGCGGCACAACGCGGTGGACAAGGTCATCGGCGCCTGCATCCTCGATGGACGCAATCCGACGGATCTCATCCTGCTCGTCACCGGCCGCATTTCCGGCGAGCTCGCCTTCAAGGCCGCACGGGCGCGCATCGCACTCGTCGCGACGCCGTCGGTCCCGTCCACCATTGCGGTGGACATCGCGCGGGCATCGGGGATGGTGCTCGCCGGTCGTGCCGTAAGCGGTCAGCCGCAGATCCACCGGCCGTGAGCGCGGAATGCGCCGGCGTGATCCTCGCCGGCGGACAGGCGTCGCGCTACGGCGGCCGCGCCAAGGGACTCGAGCGGGTGGGCGGCGTACGCGTGATCGACCGCGTGGCGCGCGCGCTGGCGGCCGTCACCGATCGGCTGCTGCTCGTCGCCAACGATCCCGCCGCGTCGAGCTGGCTGCCGGATGTGCCCGTCGCCGGCGACGTCTATCCCGGGTCCGGAAGTCTGGGCGGCATCCACGCGGCACTCGTGCACGCCCATGCGCCCGCCATCGTCGTCGCCTGGGACATGCCGTTCGTGCCGGCCGGGCTGCTCGCCGAGCTCAGGACGCTCGGCGAGGCGGCGGATGTCGCGGTGCCGGAGAGCGACTCCCGGCGCGGCCTGGAGCCCCTCTGCGCATATTACGCTCCGGCGTGCATCGCGCCCATCGCGCGACGGCTCGAAGCGGGTGAGTTGCGCGTGATCGGGTTCTACGACGATGTCCGCGTCGCGCGACTTGCCGCCGCGTCGGTGCGGGCATACGGTGATCCCGCGCGCCTCTTCATGAACGTCAACTCCCCGGACGAGCTCACGCTCGCGGAGCGCTATGCCACGACCACCGATGGTGGCGATCATCGGTCGCAAGCATCATGGTAAGACCACGCTCGCCGTGCGGCTCGCGGCCGAGCTGCACGCACGCGGCCACCGGGTGATGACGATCAAGCACGGCACGCATACGTTCAACATCGACCCCTCCACCACGGACACGTACCGGCACTATCACGAAGGACACGCCGAACGCGTGGCGATGGTGTCGCCCGACAAGTTCGCGCTGATCGAGCGGTGGACCGAGGAGTTGGGCGCCGAGCAGATCGCGGAGCGCTACATGGCGGACGCCGACATCGTGTTGTGCGAGGGATTCAAGCAGTCTGCACTCCCCAAGATCGAGGTCTTCCGCGCGGCGGCGGGTCCGCTGCCGCTCTATGATGCCGCGTCGCCGCTGGCGGCGCACTACCTGGCCGTCGTCACCGATACGGCCGACTTTCCCGGAGAGGTGCCGGTGATTCGCTTTGACAATCCCGACTGGCTCGCGACGCTGGCGGAGCTGGTGGAACGCTCTGTGATGCGGAGATCGTGATGCAGCTGCGCCTGCCTTCAGGCGTGCGCACGCGCGCCACGTGCGCGCGTACTGCCAGCGCGCTCGGCGCCAGCGTACTCGCCACCAGCGTACTCGCCGCCTGCGCGACGCCGCGTCCGGTGCCCAGCCGCGTGGCGCCCGAACCGCCAATGGGCGTGCCCACGCCCGATACGCACGCCGCGGCGCCGCGCACGCTCGGCAGGTCGCCGCGGATGCTCTTCCGCAGCGCCGTGGATTCGCTCGCCGACCAGTCCCAGTTCCGCAACGCGAACTGGGGCATCCTCGTGGTGGACCCGCAGACGGGCGACACCCTGTACTCGCGCAACGCGGGCAAGCTGTTCATGCCGGCGTCGAACATGAAGATCGTGACGGCATCCGTCGCGCTCGCTCAGCTCGGCGCGGACTTCCACTTCAGCACGACGTTCACGACGACGGGCGCGGTGTGCGGAGGGGTGCTGCACGGTGACCTCATCGTGAATGGCCGGGGCGACCCGAGCTTCAGCGACAGCATGCGCGGCGATGCCATGGCGCCCATGGCGGACATCGCGGATTCGCTGGCGGCGCGCGGCATTCACGCGATTAGCGGACACGTGGTGCCGGGTCCGGATCCGTTCATCGGTTCCAAACTGGGCTACGGCTGGTCGTGGGACGATCTGGACGCGTCGTACAGTGCGGGAGTCGATGCGCTCTTCTTCAACGAAGGCTTCGCGCAGGTCGTGATCCAGGGCGGCCCCCGCATCGGAAGCCGGGTGCACGCCACGCTCATTCCCGCGGCGAAGTATCCGACCCTGCACCTGCTGGCCCGCACCGGATTCCCGCCCGATACGGGCGCGGCCGCGCTGGCACGCGCCCGATTCCGGCGGCGCAGCGACGTGGCGCTGGAGACGTCACTCGACACGCTCACGCGCGCCGTGATCGTGAGCGGTCTCATTGCACCGTATCAGACGGACACGCTGGAGATCGTGTATCCGGACCAGCAGTCCGCGTTCGTTTCCGCGCTGCGCACGGCGATCGCGGCGCGCGGCATCACACTCCGAGGGCACACGGCGGTGACGGCGTGCGGCGGCCGCAAGCGCGTGAACGCGCCCGACACGCTGTTCGTGTACCAGTCGCCGCCGCTCCGCGACATTCTCCACGCGATGCTCAAGCCGTCGCAGAACCAGATCGCCGAGCTGCTGCTGCGCACCATCGCGCTCGAGAAAACCAGCGTGGGGCGCGCCGACAGCGGCGCCGCCGTGGTGGAGCGGCAGCTCGCGGCGTGGGGTGTGGCGCCGGACGGGATCGTCATGCGCGACGGGAGCGGACTCTCGCGCTACGACTACGTGACACCGGAGACGCTCGTCCGCATCCTGGATGCGGTCCGCAAGGACACGGCCTCGTTCGCGCCGTTCTACGATGGACTGCCGGTGGCGGGCGTGGACGGCACCCTCGAAGGTCGCATGCGCGGCACGCCCGCGCAGGGGAACGTGCACGCGAAGACCGGCTCCGTGGCCAACGCGCGCTCGCTCTCCGGCTACGTGACGACGGCTGACGGGCACACGCTGATCTTCAGCGTGCTGTGCAACAACTGGACGGTGCCGGCGCGCGAGGTGACGCAGGTGCAGGATGAGATTGCCGAGGCGCTGGCGGCGTTCACCATGGGAGGCACGGGCTGAGTGCTGGGCGTCGCTGAAGCGAGCGCACGCATTCTGGCGGGGATCGAACCGCTTGGCGTCGAGCGCGTGGCGCTGCTCGACGCGGCGGGGCGCGTGCTCGCCACGCCGGTGACGGCGCCGCTCACGCTGCCGGCGTGGGACAACTCCGCCATGGACGGCTACGCGGTGCGCGCGGCGGACATCGAGCGCGCGAGTGAACAGGCGCCGGTGTCGCTGCGCGTGCTCGAGTCGGTGCAGGCGGGGGAGTTCCCATCACGGCCCGTCGAGGCGGGCACCGCGATCCGCATCATGACCGGGGCGCCGGTGCCGGATGGGGCGGACTCGGTGGTGCGCGTGGAGGACACGAACGGCGCGACGGATGTGGTCGTGATCACGAGCGCGCGCGACGTGCGGCGCAACATCCGGCCGCGCGGCGAGGACATCGAGGCCGGCGTGGTCGTGCTCGATCGGGGCGCGCCGCTCGGCGCCGCGCAGATCGGCGTGCTTGCGTCGGTGGGCGCGGCCAGCGTGGACGTATACCGCCGGCCGCGCGTGGCCTTCATGAGCTCGGGCGACGAGATCGTGGACCTCGACCGGTTTCACGAGGCGCTCGCCGGCCGCAAGGTGGTGACGTCGAACAGCTACACGCTGCACACGCTGATTCGCGCGGCGGGCGGGGAGCCGCTGAATCTGGGCATCGCGCGCGACGATCCGGCCGATCTGCGCGAGCGCATGCAGCGCGCCGTGGGCTGCGATCTGCTCATCACGTCGGCGGGCATGTCGGCGGGCGAGTACGACTACGTGCGCACGGTGCTCGCGGAGCTGGGCGTGACGCTCGACGTCTGGAAGGTGCGCATGCGCCCCGGCGCGCCGCTCGGCTTCGGGCGATTGCATGGGATGCCATGGATCGGACTGCCTGGCAATCCGGTGTCCACCATGGTCACGTTCGAGCTCTTCGTGCGACCGGTGCTGCGGCGCATGCAGGGGCATACGCGGCTCTTCCGGCGGCCGGTGGCCGTGACGCTCGAGGAACCGGTGAACATCGGCGCACGGCTCACGCACTTTCTGCGCGCCATCGTGACCGTGCGCGAGGATGGCTCGCTCGGGGCGCGGCTCACGGGCCCGCAGGGATCGGGCATCCTGACGTCGATGTCGCTCGCGAACGCCCTGCTCGTCGTGCCCGAAGACCAGCCACAGGTGGCGGCCGGCGAAACGCTGCACGCGCTGCTGCTCGCCGAAGACGCTGCGCTCGCCACACACTTCGCGCTGTGACGGCGTGATGGAAACGGTGGGCGGGGCGCTCGTGGCGGAGCTCGAGCGGCGGTTCGTGACCGCCGTGGAACCGGTGAGCGCGGGTGCGCTGCACTTCGCGCTGCTCAAGCCGGCCAATTCGGACACGCTCATCAGCGAGGAGGATTTTGCCCGCGACGACCGCCTGCCCTACTGGGCCGACCTGTGGCCATCGGCGCGCTCGCTTGCGGAATGGGTGGTGCATGAGCCGGGCACGCGGCGCACGGCGCTGGAGCTCGGCTGCGGGCTGGGGCTGGTGACCACCTCGGCCATGCACGCCGGGTTCGACGTCACGGCCACGGACTATTACGAGGACGCGCTGCGCTTCACGCGCGCCAACGCCTGGCGCGCCATGGGCCGTGAGCCGCGCACGCGGCTCGTGGACTGGCGGGCGCTGCCCGCGGACCTGGGCACCTACGATCTCGTCCTCGCATCCGATGTGCTGTACGAGCCCACGTACGCGCATCTCATGGCCAGCGCCCTCGCGCGCGCGCTCGCGTCGTCGGGCGTGGCGGTGATCGCCGATCCCGGCCGGCTGTCGGCGGAAGCCTTTCTGCAGCTCTGCGGCGGGAGAGGACTGCGCGTGGAGTCCACCGAGGAGCGGCCGTACGCGGACGGGGACATCCGGCAGACCATCCGGCTGCACCACATTCGGCGAGTGGACGCGGGAGCCGCCCGCACGGTATGATTCGGGGAGAGCGCCGGAAACCTTCACCGCGACATTTCGTAGTGCGTGAGGAGACCTTCACCCGGAGCGCGCGCCATGATTGCCGCCATTGTCCGACTGTTTGCCCTTCGCCCGCTGCTCACGATGGCGATCCTGGGCATTCCCCTGCTGCTCATCATTGGCGTGGGACTGTTCACCATTCTGGCGTTCAAGTTCCTGCTCTTCATCGTGCTGCCGGTCGTGGTGGTGGTCTGGCTGGTGCGCACGGTGTTCAGGTCGGGCGACCGGCCGGCGAGCTGATCGGCGGCGCTCTCCATCACCCGGCTTCATGAACGCGGACGACATCAGGGCAAAGCAGGCGCCGCTCAAGCAGCTCTACCGTGAGCACCCTGAAGCGGCGCTCATCACGCTCACGGCGCAGGGCACGATCGGGGAAGAAGTCACCTGCAGCGTCGCCACGGGCCGCGCACTCGCCGCGGCGGGGCTGCACCGCGCCACCGGCGGCACGGGCCTCAACGTCTGCTCGGGCGACATGCTGCTGGAGGCGCTGGTTGCGTGCGCCGGCGTCACGATGTCCGCCGTGGCCACGGCGCTCGGCATCACACTCCGCAGCGGAGCGGTCGCCGCCGAAGGCGATCTGGACTTCCGCGGCACCCTCGGCGTGGCGAAGGACGTGCCCGTGGGGTTCCAGCGCATCCGCGTGCGTTTCACGATAGACACCGATGCGGGAGCGAACGAACGGGAGAAGCTGCTCGAGCTGACGCGGCGCTACTGCGTGGTTTACCAGACGCTCGTGGCGGGCGTCCCGGTCGAGATGTCGTACGACGGCGCGCCCTGACGGCGCGCCCTGACGGCGCGCCAGACGTCACGCCACCCTGCGCCGTCGCCGTCCCGTGGTGGGCGACAGATCGATCAGGAGCGCGATCACGATTCCCACGACGGGCCAGAGCGTCCACTGTCCGCCGAACCAGTGGAGCACCACCGTATACCAGAGCAGCGTGGTGGGAAGAAAGATGAATCCCAGCACCGGCCAGAGTAGCGACGTGAAGAGCCCGGTGAACCACGTGCTGAAGAACCAGAGCAGCAGGATGACGATGCGCGGCGCCGCGAGCGCGATGAGGGCGAGCAGACAGGGCATCCCGGTACACCTCCAGGTTCATGCGGACGGATATCGTACGTCCGCCACGCAATCAGGTTTCCTGATCAGCACGCATCAACCGTACCGCAGCGCGGCGATCGCTGCCGCCGGACGCGCCGCGAGCGTCTCCCGCAAAATGTTCACCATCCGCGCGTTGGTGGCGGCGTCCTTCACGGTCACGCGTACGGTGTGATCATCGAAAGAGCGGCCGGAGCGTCCAGGCGCGATGCGCGGCCAGCGCATCGATCACCCGGGGTGCGGGATCGAACCATGCGTCGAGCACATCGTCGCTGATGACATCGTCACTGATGACATCGTGCCGGCGCACCAGTGCATCGAACTCATCACCAACGGCGTCGAAGAACGTGCCGCCCTGATAACACGCGTTCTGGGCGATGGGCGTGTTGCGCGATGAGAGACGGATGTCGGTCATGGCACCGTCCGGTTCCGGGGGCAGGGCCACGGCCAGCATGGTCCTTGCGGTACAACGACGGACTGAAGATGAAGATGCACCGTCCAGCCGTCGAGTCCGGAACGCCATCGGAGTACGACCGGAATGTCTCTCTGGCCCCTCCTCATCTATTTCGTGATTCTGCTCCTGCTCGTGGGAGCGATGCTCGCGCTGTCATACGTGCTGGGTCAGCGGCACAGCGCGCCGGCGAGGGGCGCACCGTATGAGGGTGGAATCGTGTCGGAGGGTTCGGCGCGCGTGCGCTTCCCCGCCGAGTTCTACCTCGTCGCCGTGTTCTTCGTGGTGTTCGACCTCGAGGCCGTGTTTCTCTTTGCCTGGGCCGTGGCGAGTCGCGCGCTCGGCTGGCCGGGCTACTTCGAAGCGCTAGTCTTCACCGGCGTGCTCGTGCTGACGCTCATCTATTTGTGGGGCATTGGCGCGCTCGACTGGGGGCACGTGCACGGCGCGCGACGCATTCGGGAGCGCGGCTGATGCAGTGGTCCGTGGAGACGCCGCATCCTCCCGTCCAGATCGGTACGCGCGCCCAATCCGACGACGACGCCATTCGCCGCACGCTGGTCATGTCACGCCTGCAGGATCTGCTCGCGTGGGGGCGCAAGAATTCCATCTGGCCGTTCGGCTTCGGCCTCTCCTGCTGCTTCGTGGAGCTGGCAACGAGCATCACGAGCAAGTACGACATCGCGCGTTTTGGCGCCGAAGTCATTCGCAACACGCCGCGCGAGGCGGACATGATGGTCATCGCCGGCACGGTGTTCATCAAGATGGCGCCCATCGTGCAGCGGCTGTACGAGCAGATGATGGAGCCGCGCTGGGTGATCTCGATGGGCTCCTGCGCCAATTCGGGTGGCATGTACGACATCTACAGCGTCGTGCAGGGGGTGGACAAGTTTCTGCCCGTGGATGTGTACGTACCCGGCTGTCCGCCGCGCCCCGATGCCTTCATGCAGGGGCTGCTCCTGCTGCAACAGGCGGTGGGCACCGAGCGGCGCCCGTTGAGCTGGACGGTGGGCTCGCAGCAGGTCGAGCGCGGACCGCTGCTCTCGCAGCGCGATCTCAAGCGCGCCGAGCGGCAGAAGATGGGGCTGCTGCGCACGCCGGACCATGTCTGACCGGCCGCACGGGCGACCATGATCGCCACGAGCGACATTGCCACGCAACTGCACGAGCAATTCAACTCGGCGATCGTCGCCACGCAGCAGACGCGCGACGGCATCCCCACCGTTTGGCTCGCGCGCGATCGCGTGGGCGACGTCATGCGGCACCTCAAGACCGGCGTGGAGCAACCGTACGCGATGCTCTACGATCTCACCGCGATCGACGAGCGCATGCGCAGGCACCGCGACGGCGAGCCCGCGAGCGACTTCACCGTCGTCTATCACCTGCTGTCCTTCGAGCGCAACGCGTATCTGCGGCTCAAGGTGGCGCTCTCCGCCGGCGACCTGCACATCCCCACGATCACGCCCATCTGGCCCTCGGCCAACTGGTACGAGCGCGAGGTGTGGGACATGTTCGGCATCGTGGTGGACGGCCATCCGCACCTCGCGCGGATCCTGATGCCCGATACCTGGGTGGGGCATCCGCTGCGCAAGGACCATCCGGCGCGTGCGACCGAGATGGGTCCCTACCAGCTCACGCCGGACAAGGAACAGCGCGAGCAGGAAGCCATGCGCTTCGTGCCCGAGAAGTGGGGAATGCAGCGGCGCAGCGAGGATGCCGATTTCATCTTCCTCAACGTGGGGCCGCAGCACCCCGGCACGCACGGCGTGCTGCGCATCGTGCTGCAGCTCGACGGCGAGGAAATCCTGGATGCGGTGCCCGAGATCGGCTTTCATCATCGGGGCGCCGAGAAGATGGGCGAGCGCCAGAGCTGGCACACGTTCATCCCGTACACCGACCGGATCGACTACCTGGGCGGCGTGATGAACAACCTCGCGTATCTCACGGCGTACGAGAAGCTGGCGGGCGTCACCGTGCCGCCGCGCGCGCAGGTGATTCGGGTGATGCTCTGCGAGCTGTTCCGCATCATCAGCCATCTCGTCTGGTACGGCACCTTCTCGCAGGATCTCGGCCAGCTCTCCCCGGTGTTCTTCACGTTCAACGACCGGGAACGCGCCTTCGGCATCATCGAGGCCGTCTGCGGCGCGCGCATGCACCCCAACTGGTTCCGCATCGGCGGCGTGGCCGATGATCTGCCGCAGGGGTGGGACACCATGCTGCGCGACTTCGTGAAGTACTTCCCGCCGCGGCTCCGCGAGTACGACCGCGAAATCCTGGGCAATCGCATCTTCAAGGCGCGCACGAAGGATGTCGGCGTGTACACGCTGGACGAGGCGATCGATTGGGGCGTGACCGGGCCGAACCTGCGCTCGTGCGGCTTCGAGTGGGACTTCCGCAAGAAGCAGCCGTACTCGGGCTACGAGCAGTTCGACTTCGCGATTCCCACGGCGACGCACGGCGACTGCTACGATCGCGCGGTGGTGCGCGTGGAGGAGATGCGGCAGAGCCTGCGCATCATCGAGCAGTGCATCGATCGCATGCCGCCCGGCCCGGTGAAGTCGCTGCAGGCCGCGGCCACGCCGCCGATCAAGGCACACACCATGCATGACATCGAGACGCTCATCACGCATTTCCTGGGCGTGGCATGGGGTCCGGTGCCGCCGCCGGGCGAGGCACTGGGCGCCATCGAGGCCACCAAGGGAAACAACGGCTACTACCTGGTGAGCGATGGGGACACCACGTCGTACCGCACGCGCATTCGCGCGCCGTCGTTTCCCCACATGCAGACGCTTCCCCTGCTCTGCCGCGGGCTGATGATTCCGGATCTGCTCGCGATTCTGGGCAGCCTGGACTACGTGCTGGCCGACATTGACCGGTAAGGACGCGACATGGCACTGAGCGCTGACGAGGAACGCGAGATCCAGGGTGAGGCAGCGAACTATCCCACCCGGAGCGCGCTCTGCATTGACGCCATGAAGATCGTGCAGCGCCATCGCGGCTGGGTGTCGGATGAGGCGTTGCGCGACATCGCGGGCTATCTCGACATGTCCGTGGATGAACTCGATGGGATCGCCACGTTCTACAATCTCATCTTCCGCAAGCCCGTGGGGCGGCACGTGATCATGGTCTGCGACAGCGTGAGCTGCTGGATCATGGGCGCGGAGCGCCTGACGCAGGCCATCGCCTCGCGGCTTGGCGTCGCGGCCGGCGGCACCACGCCGGACGAGCGCTTCACGCTCCTGCCCATCGTGTGCCTGGGTGCCTGTGATCACGCCCCGGTGCTGATGGTGGATGATGATCTCCATCACGACGTGGACCCCGCCGCGGTGGACCGGCTGCTCGATCGCTACCCGTAGCCCGCGCGGAGACGTACATGGTGGAAACGCCGCTCACCCGGAACATGCGCGCCGATGGCGAGGCGCCGGACCTCAAGGCATACGAGAAGGCCGGCGGCTACCAGAGCATGCGCCGCGCGCTGGGCATGGCACCCGCCGACATCACGAATCTCGTGAAGCAGTCGAACCTGCGCGGCCGCGGCGGCGCGGGCTTTCCCACCGGGCAGAAATGGAGCTTCGTGCCCATGGGCAGCGACGCGCCGCATCCCAAGTACCTCGTGTGCAACGCGGACGAAATGGAGCCCGGCACGTTCAAGGACCGCCTGCTGCTCGAAGGCGATCCGCATCAGCTCATCGAGGGCATGATCATCGCGGCGCACGCGATTCAGGCGGACGTGGCGTACATCTTCGTCCGCGGCGAGTACGTGCTGGCCGCCGCGCGACTGCGCGCCGCCATTCATGAGGCATACGACGCGCACTATCTGGGCAAGCGCATTGCCGGCACGGACCAGACGCTCGATCTGCACGTGCACGTGAGCGCGGGGCGCTACATGTGCGGAGAGGAGACCGGCCTGCTCAACGCGCTCGAAGGCAAGCGCGCCAACCCGCGAGCCAAGCCACCCTACCCACAGGTCTCCGGGCTCTGGGGAAAACCCACGATCGTGCAGAACGTCGAGACGCTCTGCAACCTGCCCTGCATCGTGGAGCGCGGTGCCGACTGGTTCAAGGGATTGAGCCGCACGAAGAATGGCGGCACCAAGCTGTATGGCGCGAGCGGCAAGGTGCGCCGGCCCGGCCTCTGGGAGCTGCCCATGGGCGCGACCATGCGCGAAATCCTCGAGGAGCACGCGGGCGGCATGCAGGACGGCGTCACCTTCCGGGGCGCGCTCCCCGGCGGCGCCTCCACCGACTTCGTGACCGCCGACCACCTCGACGTGCCCATGGACTTCGATGAACTGGAGAAGGTGGGGAGCCGGCTGGGCACCGGCACCATGATCATCATGGACGACAGAACCTGTCCGGTGGGGATGTGCTGGAATCTCGAGCACTTCTTCGCGCAGGAATCCTGCGGCTGGTGCACGCCCTGCTGGAGCGGACTGCGCTTCGCAGCGCGCACACTCCGGGCCATGGAAGAGGGGCATGGCGCGCCCGGGGATCTCGAGGCGCTGGAGCATCAGGCCTGGTTCTGCGCGCCGGGAAACACGTTCTGCGCGCTGGCGCCCGGTGCCGTGGAGCCGCTGCAGAGTGCGCTCAAGTACTTCCGCACCGACTTCGAGCGCCACATCACCGAGCACCGCTGTCCCTGGACGTGAGCCATGCCCACGCTCGTCGTTGACAATCACCCCTTCCAGGTCCGCGCGGACCAGAACGCGCTCGAAGCGTGCCTCTCGCTCAAGTTCGACCTGCCGTACTTCTGCTGGCATCCGGCGCTGGGATCGGTAGGCGCGTGCCGCCAGTGTGCGGTGAAGCAGTTCAAGGACGAGAAGGACACGAAGGGCAAGCTGGTGATGGCGTGCATGACCGCCGTGAGCGACGGCATGCGCATCTCCATCGCGGATGCCGACGCGCGACGCTTCCGTGCCTCCGTGATCGAAGGGCTCATGGAGAACCACCCGCACGACTGCCCCGTGTGCGATGAAGGCGGGGAGTGTCACCTGCAGGACATGACCGTGATGACGGGACACGACTATCGCCGCTACCGCTTTCCCAAGCGCACGTTCCGCAATCAGGACCTGGGACCGTTCCTGAATCACGAGATGAACCGCTGCATCCAGTGCTACCGCTGCGTGCGCTTCTACCGTGAGTACGCCGGCGGCACGGATTTCAACGTCTTCAAGCTGCGCGACATTACGTACTTCGGCCGGCAGCAGGATGGCGTGCTCGAGAACGAATTTGCCGGCAATCTCGTGGAGGTCTGTCCCACGGGCGTCTTCACGGACAAGACGCTCAAACGGCACTACACGCGGAAGTGGGATCTCACCATGGCGCCCTCGGTGTGCGTGCACTGCAGCCTGGGGTGCAACACGACGCCCGGCGCGCGCTACGGAAAGCTGCGCCGCATCGTGAATCGCTACAACGGCGCCGTGAACGGCTACTTTCTTTGCGACCGCGGCCGGTACGGCTATGAGTTCGTGAACAGTGCGCGGCGCATCGCGCGACCGCTGCTCCGCGGCGACGGGAGCGAACGCGCCGTGAGCCGCGATGAAGCGCTGGAGCGCGCCAGCCATCTCCTTGCGGAGAGCCGGAACGCGATCGGCATTGGATCACCGCGCGCGTCGCTCGAAGCGAACTTCGCGCTGCGCGCCGTCGTGGGCGCGGATCACTTTCACATGGGCATGAACGACGCCGATGCGGCGCTCGCCGGTCTCATGCTCGACGTGCTGCGCGCGGGGCCCGCGTCATCGCCATCACTGCGCGAGGTGGAGCAGTTCGACGCCGTGTTCATCGTGGGCGAGGACGTGTTGAATACCGCGCCGCGTCTCGGCCTGAGTTTGCGGCAATCGTCGCGGCGCCAGCCCATGCAGCGACTCAAGGCACTCAAGATTCCACTCTGGCAGGACCACGCCGTGCGCGAAGCCGTGCAGGCCGACCACGGACCGTTCTTCATTGCGGCGACGAACGCGACGGGGCTCGACGACCTCGCCACGAGCGTGTACCGGGCGGCGCCGGCGGACATCGCCCGGCTTGCCCTTGCCGTCGCGCATCACGTGGACGCGTCGGCCGCGGCGGTCGATGGGCTGAGCGGGGACGCTGACACCCTGGCGCGGTCATGCGCCACGGCGCTGGCGACAGCCGAGCGTCCGCTCATCGTCTCGGGCGCGGGGTGCCGGGATGCCGGCGTGATTCGCGCCGCTGCCGCCGTCGCCGGCGCCCTGTGCGCCACGGGGCGGCCAGCGGGGCTGTTCTTCGCGCTCCCCGAATGCAACACCGTGGGAACGCTGCTCCTCGGCGGCAGGCCGCTGGGCGAGGCGCTGGACGCGACTGCCAGGCCGGACCTCGTGATCGTGCTGGAGAACGATCTCTATCGTCGCGCGAGCGCTGCGAACGTGGATGCGCTGCTGGCATCTGCGGCGCACGTAATCGTGCTGGATTCGCTGGAGACTGCCACCAGTGCGCGCGCCCACGTGGTGTTGCCGGCCGGCACGTTCGCGGAATCCGATGGCACGATGGTGAACAACGAGGGGCGTGCGCAGCGCTTCTTCCAGGTGCTGCCACCACAGACGAGGAGCGAGATACAGGAGAGCTGGCGCTGGCTCGCGCTGTTGCGCGCGGCAACACACCGGAACGGCGATGCATGGGAATCGCTGGATGACGTGCTGCTCGCGATGGGTCGTGCGATTCCCGCGCTGGCACCGGCAGTCCAGGCAGCGCCCCTGTCGACATATCGCCTGGAGGGAGCCCGCGTGCCCCGTGAGCCGCAGCGCTACAGCGGGCGCACCTCGATGCTCGCGAACATCGATGTCAGCGAGCCCAGGCCGCCGGAAGACGTTGACGCTCCCCTCTCCTTCACGATGGAAGGCGCAACGCGTCAGCCGCCATCGGCGCTGATTCCCTTCTTCTGGTCGCCGGGTTGGAACTCCATCCAGGCCGTGAATCAGTATCAAACCGAGATCGCGGCGGCGCTCGAAGGGGGCGATCCCGGCGTGACGCTGATCCACGCCAACGGCAGCGCGGCCGGGGAGGGGCCGCGACGGGCGGAGATTCCCGCGGCATTCGTCGTACGCCCGGGTGAGTGGCTCGTCGTTCCCCTGCACCACGTATTCGGATCTGATGAACTGAGTCACGCGGCGCCCGCCGTCGCCGAGCTCGCTCCCGCGCCGTACGTCGCGCTCAACGCGCAGGAGGCGAATTCCCTCGGCGTCCGCGACGGCGACGCGATCGATGTCACGCTGGACGGCACGGTGCGGCAGCTCCCGCTGCGCATCGCGCCGGGACTTCCGGCCGGCGTCGCCGGAGTGCCGGTGGGACTCGCGGGCATGCCGGCCATGACGCTGCCCGCGTGGTCGCGACTGGTGAAGCACGCATGACGACAACGCACTACCACCCCGTCATCGCCATCATCGGGATTCTGCTCGTCGTGCTGAATCTCGCTGCGCTGCTCATCTGGATCGAGCGGCGGCTCCTGGCGCTCTGGCAGGATCGCTACGGTCCCAACCGGGTGGGTCCCTTCGGGCTGCTGCAGCCGCTGGCGGATGCGATCAAGCTGTTCGCCAAGGAGGACTGGATTCCGCCCTTCGCGGACCCGGTCCTGTTCGTGATCGCCCCCGCGATCGTCGTCTTCACCACCCTCTTCTCCTTCGCGGTGGTTCCCGTGTGGCCGGGCGTGGTGATCGCCGACCTCAACATCGGCGTGCTGTTCTTCCTGGGCATGTCATCGCTCGGCGTGTACAGCGTGGTGCTGGCCGGCTGGTCGTCCGACAACAAGTACGCGCTGCTGGGCGGGCTGCGCGCCGCGGCGCAGATGGTGAGCTACGAGGTGTTCATGGGCCTCTCGCTGATGGGCGTGGTGCTCATGGCCGGATCGTTCCGGCTGTCCGACATCATCGCGGCCCAGCGGCATCTCTGGTTCATCATTCCGCAGTTCGTGGGATTCCTGCTGTTCTTCATTGCCGGCGTCGCCGAAACGCGCCGCCTGCCCTTCGACCTGCCCGAATCCGAGAGCGAACTGGTGGCCGGATACCACTCCGAGTATTCGGGGATGAAGTTCGGCATGTTCTTTGTGGGAGAATACATCGGCATCACGCTGATCAGCGCCATGATCACGGTGCTGTTCTTCGGCGGCTGGCTCGGCCCGTGGCTGCCGCCCGTGATCTGGTTCGTGATCAAGACGGCGTTCTTTCTCGGCATGTTCATCCTCCTGCGCGCGGCGCTGCCCCGCCCGCGGTTCGACCAGCTCATGGCCTGGGGGTGGAAGCTCATGCTGCCGTTGGCACTGCTCAACCTGCTCGTGACGGGAGCCATTGTCCTGGGAGCCGGCACATGATGAGCATTCTGCGCACGCTCTGGGATGTCGCGCTGCACGCGTTCCATCCGCGCGTCACGAAGCAGTATCCCGAGCAGCCGGCGTACCTCCCGCCACGCTGGCGCGGCCGGATCATCCTCTCCCGCGATCCGGATGGCGGCGAACGGTGCGTGGCGTGCTATCTCTGCGCCGTCGCCTGCCCGGTGGACTGCATCTCGCTGCAGGCCACCGAGGATGAGAACGGCCGGCGCTATCCCGAATTTTTCCGCATCAACTTCTCGCGGTGCATCTTCTGCGGCTACTGCGAGGAGGCGTGCCCGACATACGCCATCCAGCTCACGCCGGACTTCGAGATGTCCGAGTACGCGCGGCAGAACCTCGTGTACGAAAAGCAGGATCTGCTCATCGACGGCGAGGGAAAGTATCCCGGCTACAACTTCTGGCGCGTAGCCGGCGTGCAGATCGGAGGAAAGGACAAGGGCGAGTCGGAGAATGAAGCACCGCCCGCCGACCTTCACGATCTGATGCCCTGACACGAGGGGAGCGACCCATGGCGGTGATCTTCTACATCGCGGCGGCGGTGGCCATTGCGGCGACCATCCTCACGATCACTCGCGTGAACCCCGTGCACGCGCTGCTCTACCTCATCGTGTCGCTGCTCGCGGTCGCCGTCGTGTTTTTCGTGATGGGTGCGCCGTTCATCGCCGCGCTCGAAGTGATCATCTACGCTGGCGCGGTGATGGTACTGTTCGTCTTCGTCGTCATGATGTTCAACCTCGGCTCGTCCTCGCTTGCCCTGGAGCGCGCCTGGCTCACGCCGGAAACGTGGCTCGGGCCCGCGGTGCTCGCGGCGATTCTGCTCGCCGAGGTGATCGTCGTGCTGGTGCACGGCGGCGCCGCGCGCACGGCCGGCACCGAAGTGACCCCGCACCAGGTGGCCCTCGCGCTCTACCAGCCGTACCTGCTCGGCGTGGAACTCGCGTCGTTTCTGCTCATGGCCGGACTCATTGGCGCCTATCACCTGGGCGCGCGGCGTGAACCGCGCCCGTCCCGGCGCACGCCATGACGCCGATTCCTGTCAGCGCGGGACTCGCGCTCGCGGCGGTGCTCTTCGTGCTGGGGCTGATTGGCCTGCTCGCGCGGCGCAACCTCGTCTTCATCCTCATGTCCATCGAGGTCATGCTGAACGCGGCGGGGCTGGCGTTCGTGGTGGCCGGATCGCGCTGGGCGCAGCCCGATGGGCAGGTGATGTTCATCTTCATTCTCGCGATGGCCGCCGCGGAGGTGTCCGTGGGGCTGGCGCTCGTGCTGCAGTTCTACCAGCAACGGCAGTCGCTCGACGCGGACGCCGCGAGCGAGATGCACGGCTAGCATGCTCGGCCTGGTCTGGCTCATTCCCGCGCTCCCCCTCGCGGGCGCGCTGATCCTCGCGATCGGAGGCGCGCGCCTCGGGCGCAGGGTGGTCGCCTGGATCGGCGTCGGCAGCATCGCGCTGGCGACCATCGTCGCGATGCTCATCACGTGGGCCTTTCTCGCGTCGCCGCCGGCGGGGAACAACTACACCCGCGTGATCTGGACGTGGCTCGCCGCCGGAGGATTCCATGCGCAGATCGCGTTCTACCTGGACGCGCTCTCGGTGCTCATGGTGCTGGTGGTGACGTTCGTGAGCTTCCTCATCCACCTGTACTCCGCGGAGTTCATGATCGAGGACGAGGGATACAGCCGGTTCTTCTGCTACATGAACCTGTTCGTCGCCTCGATGGTCACGCTGCTCCTGGGAAACAATCTCCTCCTGCTGTACCTCGGCTGGGAAGGCGTGGGGCTGTGCAGCTACCTGCTCATCGGCTTCTGGTACACGGATCCGGCGAACGGGCGGGCCGCGCAGAAGGCGTTCATCGTGACGCGCGTCGGTGATTCGGCGCTCATCATCGGACTCTTTCTGCTGTATCACCAGCTCGGCACGCTCGACATTCAACCGCTCATGCAGCGCGCGGCCGAGCAGTGGCCGGTGGGCTCGAGTGTGGCCACCGCGGCCGCGCTGCTGCTGCTGGGCGGCGCCGTGGGGAAATCCGCCCAGCTTCCCCTGCAGACCTGGCTGCCCGATGCGATGGCCGGTCCCACACCCACCAGCGCGCTCATCCACGCCGCAACGATGGTGACCGCGGGCGTCTATCTGCTGGCGCGGACGCACGTGCTGTACTCGCTCTCACCGGTGGGCCAGCTCGCCGTGGCCGTGGTCGGTGCGGTCACGCTGCTCGTGGCCGGGTGCAGCGCGCTCACGCAGAACGACATCAAGCGCGTGCTCGCCTACTCCACCGTGAGCCAGATCGGTTACATGTTTCTCGCCTGCGGCGTGGGCGCGTGGTCCGCAGCGATCTTCCACTTCATGACGCACGCGTTCTTCAAGGCGCTGCTCTTTCTGGCCGCCGGCGTCGTGATCGAGGCGCTGCACCACGAGCACGACATCTTCAAGATGGGCGCGCTGCGGAAGGAACTCCCGGTGGCGTTCTGGACGTTTCTCATCGCCGGATGTTCGCTGGCCGGGCTGCCCCTCATCACCGCGGGGTTCTACAGCAAGGGGCTCATCATCTGGAGCGCCGGCGCGTCGGAGACCGGCAGCGTCTGGCTCTGGCTCGCCGGTGTGGTGGGCGTGTTCCTCACGGCCGCGTACATCTTCCGCGTCATCTTCGTGGTGTTCTTCGGCGCGCCGCACTCGAGCGTGTCGCATCGCCCGGGATGGGCGATGCAGCTTCCGCTCGTCGTCCTGGCGTTCCTGTCGATTGTCGGGGGGTGGGTGAACCTGCCGGTGTGGCTCGGCAATCACCCCGCCTTCGAGGACTTTCTGCATCTGGCGCTGCCGCCGCTGCGAGAGGGACATGCCGCGGTGATGGGCGAGCTCGGGTCGGAGGGCATTGTCACGGCCACGTTCATCGTTGGCGTGTTCGTGGCCTGGCTGCTGTACGTCCGCCGGCCCGAGCTGTCCCGCGCGCTCACGGCTCCGGCCTGGTCGCGCGCCCTGCACCGATTCTGGTTCACGGATTGGGGGATGGACTGGCTGTACGACCGCGCGTTCGTGCGCCCCACCCTCTGGTTCGCGCGCGTGGATCGTGACGACTGGGTGGACCTCATCTACACGGGGATCGCCGAGGTCTGCGTGGAAGCCTGGCGCGGCCTCCAGGTCACCCAGAGCGGGAAGGTTCGCTGGTACGCGGCCGGCATCACGATCGGCACCGTGATCTTCGTCTTCCTGGCGCTGATCCTGTGATCCTCGTCTGGCTCATCGGCATTCCGATCGTCGCCGGCGTTCTGGCGTGGGCAGGCGAGAAGTGGCGCGCGGACGCATCGCGCTGGATCTCGCTCGTGGCGCTGTGCGCCGATCTCGTGCTCGCGCTGATTCTCTGGGCCCGCCACCACGGCGGCGTGACGCTGGTGCCCAACGTCGCATGGTTCACGGAGGTGAACTGGCTCTGGATTCCGCGGTGGGGTGCTCACTTCCACCTGGCCATGGACGGGCTGAGCCTGCTGCTCGTGCTGCTCACGGTCGTGCTCGGGATCATCTCGGTGCTGGCGTCGTGGCGCGAGATCCAGGATGGCACGGGCTTCTTCCATCTCAACCTGCTCTGGGTGCTGGCGGGCATCACGGGCGTGTTCCTCGCCGAGGATCTGCTGCTCTTCTATTTCTTCTGGGAGATGATGCTGATCCCGATGTACTTCCTGATCGCCCTCTGGGGACACGAGCGACGGGTGTACGCGGCGACGAAGTTCTTTCTCTTCACGCAGCTCAGCAGTCTGCTCATGCTGATCGCCATTCTCGGGCTGTACGTGCTGCATCACACGGCGACGGGAATGTGGACGTTCGACTATCCGGCGCTCATCGGGACGCCGCTTCCGCCGAACACGGCGATGTTCCTGATGCTGGGTTTCTTCGTGGCATTCGCGGTGAAGCTGCCCGTGTTCCCGCTGCACACGTGGCTCCCGGACGCGCATACGGAAGCGTCCACGGCGGGAAGCATCGTGCTGGCGGGTCTGCTGCTCAAGACGGGCGGCTACGGGATGCTGCGATTCGTCGTGCCGCTCTTCCCCGAGGCGGCGCACCGCTTCGCGCCCGTCGCCATGGTGCTCGCGGTGATCGGCATCGTGTACGGCGCGCTCATGGCGCTGGGACAGAGCGACCTGAAGCGGCTGGTCGCCTACACGAGCGTGAGCCATCTGGGGTTCGTGCTGCTGGGCATCTTCGCCTGGAACTCGCTGGCGCTGCAGGGCGCCGTGGTCGCGATGCTCGCGCACGGCTTCAGTACCGGCGCGCTGTTCGCGCTGGTTGGCGCGTTGCAGGAGCGCACGCACACGCGCGAGATGGACCGCCTGGGCGGTCTCTGGGCCGTGGTGCCGCGACTGAGCGGCGCCGCGCTGTTCTTCGCGCTCGCGTCGATGGGCCTGCCCGGGCTCGGCGACTTCATTGGCGAATTTCTGGTTCTGTTGGGGACGTACCGCGAGCATCTCGGCGTGACCATCGTGGCGGTAATCGGCATTCTGGCGTCCACGTTCTATGCCTTGCAGCTCGTGCAGCGCGCGTTTCATGGACCCAACGCGAGGCACTGGTCCATTCGCGACCTGCTGCCGCGCGAGATACTGATGCTCGCGCCCATGATGCTGATCCTGCTCTGGCTCGGGCTCTGGCCGCAGCCCGTGCTGGATACCTTCCGGCCGGCCATGGCGGCGTTGCAGCACACGGTGAGCCGGCAGGTGGGGAGCGCGCCAACATCCGGCATCACGGGCGAGGCAGTGGCGCGAGGTGGTGGCGGGCCATGAACGGCGCAGACTGGACGGCGCTCCTCCCGCTGATCCTCACGGGTGGCGCCGCGATCGTCGCCATGGTGCTGATCGCGGTGCACCGCAGCCATGGGCTCACCCTCGGCGTGACGCTCCTCGGGCTGGTGCTCGCCTTCGTCGCACTCCGGCCTGCCGCATCGGTCGCGCCGCTGCAGGTGACGCCGCTGCTCATCGTCGATGATTTCGCCCTTTTCTACCTCGGGATGATCATCATCGCCTGCATTGCGGTGGTGCTGCTCTGTCATGGCTATTTCGCGAAGTGTGAAGGACGCGCTGAAGAGTTGTACGTCCTGCTCCTGCTGGCCACGCTGGGCTCGGAAATCCTGGTCACGAGCACGCATTTCGTATCGTTCTTCCTGGGGCTCGAGATCCTGAGCGTGGCGCTCTATGCGCTCACCGCGTATCTGCATACGCGAGCGCGCCCGCTGGAGGCGGGCATCAAATATCTCGTGCTCGCCGCATCGTCCGCCGCCTTTCTGCTGTTCGGCATGGCGCTGGTGTATGCGGAACTGGGAACCATGCAGTTCCGCGACATCGCCGACCGCATCGCGCTGGGTACGGGACTGCATGGCGCGGTGCTGCTCGCCGGCGCGGCGCTGCTGATCACCGGAATCGGATTCAAGCTCGGCGTCGTGCCATTCCATCTGTGGACGCCCGACGTGTACGAAGGCGCGCCCGCGCCCGTCACGGCCTTCGTGGCGACGATCTCCAAGGGCGGCATGTTCGCGCTCCTGCTCCGCTTCTTCTATGGGAACGGCGGCTACCGCGTTCCGTCGATCTACCTGGTGTTCACGATCATCGCCGTGGCGTCCATGCTGGTGGGGAATCTGTTGGCGCTCCAGCAGCGCAACGTGAAGCGGATCCTGGCCTACTCGTCCATTGCGCACTTCGGCTATCTGCTCGTGGCGTTTCTGGCAGCGGGCGCGTTCGCGGTACAGGCGGTGACCTTCTATCTGGTCGCCTACTTCATCACAACGCTGGGTGCGTTCGGCGTGATCGCGATGCTCTCCGATGGCGAACGCGAGGCGGATGACGTGGACGACTATCGCGGGCTCTTCTGGCGGCGTCCCATGCTCGCGACGGTGTTCACGCTCATGATCCTGTCGCTCGCCGGCATTCCGATCACCGCCGGCTTCCTGGGGAAATTCTTCATCATCGCCGCGGGCGCGTCAGCGGCGGTGTGGGCGCTGATCATCATTCTGGCCGTCACGAGCGTGATCGGATTGTTCTACTATTTGCGCATCGTGATCGCGGTGTTCTCCGCACTGCCCGGCGAGGCGGAGGGCATGCAGCCGCGCGTGCTGTCGCTCTCGGCCGCGAGTGCCGGGACCGTCATCGTGCTGGCGGTGCTGCTCGTGTGGTTCGGGGTGTATCCGGCGCCGATTCTGAATCTGATCCAGGTGGCGGCCGGGGGCCTGTAGGGGGACGTTCCACGCCACATTACCCTGCCTCTGGGAATCGGCAAACGATCATTGGGGATCAAAGGGGTCAGAGTCGATTGGTTTTCAATCGACTCTGACGGATGTTGAGAGCACGCCCCGGTCGGCTACCATGGAGGTGTCACCCACCCATGGACCACCGACCGGAGCGTCTCTCATGACTCGATGTGCGAAGTATGTCGGCCTCGATGTGCATCAAGCAACGT
>DATNDS010000174.1:0-7540 GCA_035553215.1 Gemmatimonadaceae bacterium | reverse complement strand
CGCTCATGGAGCCGATCATGATCGTGTTCCTGGGAGCGATCGTGGGCGGCATGGTGGTGGCCATGTATCTGCCAATCTTCGACATGGTGAACGCGGTGCAGTGAGCGTCGCGCGAAGTGCGACGCTCACCGGGAAGCGGCGATCCGGCCTTCGGCCGGATCGCCTGCGGGAAGCGCCAGCCTTGCGGCTGGCTGCGGGAAGCGGTCGGCTCCCTGACGGGAGCGACCTGAGGGAGGCGCAATCAATGGGGTCAGAGTCGATTGATCGGAGTGATCCGATCAATCGACTCTGCCCCCATTGATTCTCCCGCTTCCCGCAGGCGGCCTCCGGCCGCCGCTTCCCGCAGTCGCGCTTCGCGCGACGCTTCCCCGCGGCGCAGCGACGCGCAGCGGAGCGCGCCGCCTCACTCTTCCCGCATCGCAATCACCGGATCCACCCGCCCCGCCCGCAGCGCCGGCACCAGCGCGGCCAGCAGCCCCACCACCACCATCAGCACCACCGCCCCCACCCACGTGGGCACGTCCAGCGGACTCACCCCGTACAGCATGGATTGGATCACCCGGGTCGCCGCCCAGCCGCCCACGAGGCCACCCACCAGCCCGAATGCGATGATCCGCATCCCGTCCCGCATCACCAGCTCCACGAGCGATCGCACGCTCCCGCCCAGCGCCGCGCGGATACCCATCTCGCGCGTGCGCTGCGCCACGGCATAGCCCAGCACGCCGTACAGTCCCGCGATCGCCAGCAGAATCGCCACCACCGCGAACGTCCCCAGCAGACTCAGATAGAACCGCGGCTGCCCCAGACTCTGCTCGATCACGTCGTGCATGGGAATGACGTGCGACACGGCGACGTTGGCGTTCACGCCGTGGATCGCGGCGCGCACCTCCGACAGCACGGCCGCCGGATCGCCGCGCGTCACGCGCACCATGAGCGGATAGTCGGAGTCGGCACCCCCCTGCGCGTACGTCCAGTACATCTCCGGTGCCGGCGTTTCGATGGGTCCCATGTTCCGGATGTCGCTCACCACACCCACGATGGTTGCGAAGCTGGTATCCGTCATGTAGAACCGCTTGCCCACCGCGCTTTCGCCCGGGAAGTCGCGCCGCGCGAGCGCCTGGTTCACCACCGTGACGGGCGGCGACGTCGGCCGCTCGTCGTCCGATGCGCGGAGCAGCCGTCCGGCCACGAGCTTCTGCTCTGTCACGGCAAAGAAACTCGGCGTCACCACGCGCATTTCCACGAGTGGCAGTTGCGTGGGGTCCTCCCCCGTGCCGCGTCCCTCGTAGCGGATGTTGCTGTTGTTGCCCCACGTGATGTACGGCATGGAGCTGATGGCCGCGGCGCTCGCCACACCCGGTTGCGCTTCGATCGCGGCGAGCGCGGGCTGCAGGAACCGCTGCACGCTCGACCCGTGCGGATAGTCGCTGGGCGGCACGGTGACGTCGAGCGTGAGCACGTGCGCGGTCTCGAACCCCGGGTCGTTCGACAGCAGTCGCGCGAATCCCTTGAGGACGAGTCCCGCGCCAATGAGCAGCACCACAGAGAGCCCGATTTCGAAGACGACGAGCAGCCGGAGCGCCCGATGCTGCTCCCGGCTCGCACCCCTCGAGGCGCGCAGCGCGTCCTGCGGGTCCACCGACGCGCTGCGCCAGGCCGGCACGGCGCCGCACACGAGCGCCACCACGATCGCGAGCGCCACGGCGAATGCGATCACTGGAACGTCGAGTCCCAGTCCGTCGAGCTGCGGCAGTTGCGCGGCTGCGAGCGTGCCAATGGTGCGTACGCCGGCCACCGCGAGCCCGAGTCCCAGCACGGTGCCAACCAGCGTGACGAGCAGGCTCTCGGCCAGTGCCACGCGCATGGCGTCCCAGCGTGTGGCGCCGAGGGCAGTGCGCACCGCCATCTCGCGCTGGCGCTGAACGCCGCGCGCGAGCAGCAGCGCGGCGACGTTCGTGGCGGCGATGAGCAGCACCAGTGTCACGGCGCCGAACAGCAGCAGCAGCGGCGTGCGCACCGACGTCACGCTCGCCGGCTGCAATGCCGCCACGCGCACGTTCTCGCCGTGCAGTTGCGGGAATGATGCGACCAGTCCAGCGAAGAGTCCGCGCAGTTCCGCCTGTGCAGACTGCACGGTGGCTCCCGGCGCCAGACGGCCGGTGAGCTGCAGGTAGTTGGTGCGCCGCTGGGCGACCTGCCCGGGGGTGAAGCGAATGGCTTGCCAGATGTCGCCGCGAATGAGCTGCGGTCCAATCGGAAGCTGGAAGCGCGGCGGGGCAATGCCGATCACGGTCGTGGGCTGGCCGTCAACCGTGATGGTTCGTCCCACGAGTCCCGGGTCAGCGCCGAACGCGCTGTGCCAGAACTCGTCGCTCAGCACCGCCACGGCGGGCTGGTTCAGTTCATCGTCGGCCGGAAGAATGAGTCGCCCATGTTGCGCGCTCACGCCGAGCATTGGGAAGAGGTTGCCCGACACGAGCACCTCCAGCACCCGTCGTCCCTCGCCGCGCGTGTTGACGAGCCCTGCCTGGCGCGAGACCGCGGCGAGTGCGCTGAGTTGATGCGTCGCGTGCGCCAGATCGAGATAGTTGGGCACGGACTGCGGCCACGTGCCTTGCGGCCCAGTTTGCGGCGTGGTTCGGAATACGGCCACCAGACGGTCGGGGGCGCGGAACGGGAGCGCGCTCAGCAGTGCGCGGTGAATCGCGCTCGAGATGGCGGTGGTGGCACCGATGCCGAGCGCGAGGCAGAGCACGGCGGAAACGGCAACTGCGGGCGAGCGAACGAGTCCGCGGGCTGCGCCGCGAAAGTCGGCAATGCTGACAGCGGCCATGTAGCTGCCTCACGGGGACGTGTGTGAGAAGCAGACAACGGGACCGCGAGGAAGGTTTGATCCAACGCCCCATCACCACGCCCCACCACCCCACCCTTGGGAATCGGCAATCGGGAATGGGGAATCGATAAGGCAATCCGCCCCCCGCCGCCCCACCCCTATTTCATCAAAAACGGGAAATCGGCCTCCCCATTCCCCATTCCCACGATTCCCGATTGCCGATTCCCAAGGGCGGGGTAGTGGGGCGTGGAGCGTTCCCGTCATCACTTCAATCGATACTGCCCCCATTGATTCCTGACCGCGCGTCCGGCAAACTCAACGTGAACGTCGAGCCCTGGCCCTCTACGCTCTCCACCGCGAGTTCCCCGCCCATTCCCCGCGCCAGGTTCCGGCTGATGGCCAGACCCAGACCCACGCCCTGGTGTTCACGCACCAGGCGCTGGTCCACCTGCACGAACGGATCGAAAATCTTCTCCAGCCGGTCGGCGGGAATGCCCACGCCCGTGTCGCGCACGCGGAACAGCACCCGGTCGCCGTTTCGTTCGCAGGAGAGTGTGACCGTGCCGCCCGCAAGTGTGAACTTCACCGCGTTCGACAACAGATTGAGCAGAATCTGCTGCAGTTTCTCGGGATCGGCCCGCACGACCGCGCCCGAGCCCAGCTCCCGGGCGAACTCCACGTCCTTGGCGCGGAGTTGGACTTCCACGAACTCACCGGCCGACACCAGCGCGTCGTCGGCAGCGATGTCCTGGATGTCGTACTGCACGGACGATCCTTCCAGCTTCGCGAAGCTCAGCACGTCGTTGATCAGCCCGAGCAGCGTCACCTGGCTACGGTGAATCTTGGCGAGATCCGCGCGCTGCTCCGCCGTGATGGGTCCGCGGATACCCAGCGAGAGCAGCTCCGTGAAACCGGCAATCGCGTTCAGTGGCGTGCGCAGTTCGTGCGACATCACCGCCAGGAAGTCGCTCTTGGCCCGATTGGCCTTTTCCGCCTCCACTCGCGCCGTCTGCGCGTCGCGCAACGCGTTCTCGGTGCGCGAGAGCAGCGCGTCCCGTTCGCGATGGGCCAGGGCACGCGCCGTGACGTCCGACCACACGCACACCACGAGCGCCTCCGACTCCGAGCCACCCTCGGACCGGTGAAGCGACACGCTGAAGAAGCGGCCGCTCAGCTCCACATCCACCGTGCTCGTCGCGCGCGCGGCGACGATGCCCGCGAGCTCCTCGTGCGCCGCCACGCCGAGATCGGCCAGCAGCTCACGCCACGTGTGACCAAGGAGCTGCTCCGGTGGCCGTTCCGCCAGCGCCGCGGCCGCACGGTTGCAGCGGCGCACCACGCCGCTGTCGTCGAGCAGAAAAATGGGATCGCTGATGGCGTCGAACGTCGTGCGCCACTCCGCTGCCGCACGGCGATAGCCGGCCTCGGCGCGGCTTGCCCTGAGCAGCGCCCGCGTAGTCGCGATGAGCAGCTCGGGCTCGACGGGATGCGTGAGGTACGCATCCGCTCCCGCCTCCAGCCCGAACGCGCGGTCGGTGTCGGCCGTGTAGCTCGCCGAGAGATGCATGACCGGCGTGAACGCCGTCGCGGGATTGGACTTGATGCTGCGACAGATCTCGTAGCCGGTGCTGTCCGGCAGCCTGACATCGAGTACCACGAGATCCGGAGCCGACTCCATGAGGCGCAGCGCGTCGCGACCGTTCTCCGCCTCGATCACGCGCATTCCCGCACTGCGCAGGATGCGCGACACCGCATAGCGATTTCCCGGCGCGTCGTCCACCACGAGAATCGTGGCCGGCTCCGTCGCGCCATTCACTGTCCGCCGCCCGGCGCGATCCTCGGCGTCCGTCGCCGTGCCCGACGCCGTGCCCGACGCCGTGCCCGACGCCGCGCCCTTGTCGCGCACCCCGTTCAGCGTGGAACCGGGTGCACCCGACACGGTGCCGCCATGGCTGTGATGCTGGGACATCTCCATCCTGCCTACCTGTCGGGAGTATCTGGTAGCGTGGCGTCGTGCCGCGCCCCAATGTGCTCCTTCCGTGCGGTGCGGCCCTCCGGCGCCGAGGCGGCAGTACGGCCAGCGGAAGCCGCGCTCCTGGTGCCCGCGTCACCCGCGTCGCCCGCGTCACCCGCGTCACCCGCGTCGCCCGCGCCGCCCACGTCTCCCGTGCCGCCCCCACTTTCTCCATGACAACGCGGAATGATCACGCTGAACGTGGATCCGCGCCCGAGTTCGCTCTCCAGCTCGATTCGCCCGCCCAGCACCGCCGCCAGCTTCCGCGTGAGCGGCAGCCCCAGTCCCGTGCCGCGAACCCGCCGCTGCACCGGCCCCTCCACCTGCACATACTCCCGGAAAATCCGCTCATGGTCCTCGGGCGCAATGCCTATGCCGGTGTCGCTCACGGCGAAGCGGACCATGCCCCCCTCGGCGCGGGCCGTGACACGAATCTCGCCGCGCTCCGTGAACTTGATCGCATTCGACAGGAAGTTGCGGAGAATCTGTGCCAGCCGCTGGTCGTCGCTGTACAGTGGCGCCATTAGGCCGCTCTCACTGAACGTCAACGTCACGTTGCCCGACGTCAGGAGCGGGCGACAGATGCCGCGCAGCGCGGCAAAGAGCTCGGTGATCGTAAATTCCGCGAGCCGGAGCGTCAGCCGGCCTGCCTCGATCCGGGCAATGTCCAGCAGGTCGCTCACCAGCTCCGTCACACCGTCTGCCGCGCTGCGGATGAGCGACAGTTGACGCTCCTGTTCGGGAGTCAGATCACCATCGGCGCGAGTGAGCAGCAGCCGCGTGAGATTCTGCACCGACGTGAGCGGCGTGCGCAGCTCGTGACTCATCTCCGACAGGAAGCGGGATTTCTGCTCCGACGCGCGCCGCAGATCCTCGGCCCGGTCCTCGAGTTCGGCGTAGAGCGCGAGCACGCCACGGTTCGTCGCCTCGAGCTCCGCGTTCAGCCGCTCGACCTGCGCCTGGCGCAGGCGAATCTCTTCCAGCGCCTGGAGCAGCTCCTGGTTCTGTCGCTGAATCTCGTCGAACGCGCTCTCGCCGGCATCACGCTCGAGCGCGCCCGCAATCCGCTCTGCGTCGCGCGGCCCCACGCGAGGCGCGGTCAGCGGAATCGTCCGCGCGATTTCCACGGTCGTCCCCCGTCCCGCCGCGGAATCAATGCGGAACTGCTCGCTCAGCCGCCGCGCACCGAGAATGCCGAGTCCCATTCCGGTGCGCGAGACGTAGCGTCCGTCGAGAATCGCCTGCAGATTGGCGATGCCGGGGCCGCTGTCGCTGACGACGGCAACGAAGAGCTGCGTGTCGTTCGGTCCTGCCTCCACCGTGAAGCTGGCGCGCCCGCCGCCCGCGTATTCGTACGCGTTGCGCGCGAGTTCGGACACCGCCGTGGCAATGCGCGTCTGCTCCTGCGCGTCGAAGCCCAGCAGTTCGGCGATCTGTCGTGCGCGCCGGCGCGCCAGCACCACGTCATGCTCGTATCGGATGGCCACCGAGAGCAGCGGAGTCGCCACCGTCGCGAACACGGTCACTGGTGTCGCCCGTGAAAGACGATGACTGACGCGTCGTCGCGGCCGCGCGTGAAGTCGCGATAGAGCACACCGGCGAGCAGCGCCGGGTGGTGTGTGGCCAGCCCCCGGTATGCATCCAGGTTCCAGCGCGTCATGATGCCGTCCGAGTGCATGATGAGACTCGAGTCGCTGGTCCAGGGGTACGTGAACTCGTGCACCGTTGGCAGCGTGTGGCCCATCGTGCCGTGGTTCGAGACCATGCTGCGCATCTCATTGGCCGACGATACGACCCCGCTCACATTGCCCACACCGGCAAAGCGCACGATCCGCTCCTTCGGGAGCACCTCGGCGATGGCGATCGCCGCGCCCCGCGTGGGCAGCAGCGCGGAGTGCGCCATCTCGATGATCCGTGCCAGCGGCAGGCCCGCGTGCGCGCGCACCACGTGCAGCGCCGCGCTCGCTGCGCGCGCAGCGTCCGGCCCGTGTCCGAGCCCGTCAACGATCATGGCCAGCGTCCGGTTGGGCGCGTGATGAAACAACCACCCGTCGCCGCACACGCGCTCGCCGGCGATGGGCACGCACACCACGCCCTCGCGACTGGTCTCAGCGATGACGGCGCCGCCGGCGCGCGCTGACCAGATGCGCGCGAGCAGCGCGGTGCCGGTGTGGTCGCTGGAATAGAGGTCGAACTCCGACGCCATCCGGCGGATCGCCCCGAGTCCGTGCCCTGCGGTTCCCCCCGTGGAGTAGCCATCCATCATGGCCTTCGGGATATCGTGGATGCCGGGACTCCGGTCGAGCGCGAGCACCTCCACGCCGCTGGGCGCGAGCCCGAGTGTTCTGAGCGCGACGATTCCGCCCGCGGCATAGCGGGCCAGGTTCGTGGCGGCTTCCGTGGCGACGAGGGCGAGCGTACCGCGTTCCGTATCGTTCAGTCCGGCCTCAGCCGCGAGCACGCCGGCGCGGCGGCGCACCTCTCCCACCTGACTCTGATCCGCCACCACGAACACGACGGATATTGGGCCGCCGGTGGGCTGCTCCGGCGGAGCGGGGATGCTGAGTGACTCCGGAGTCGTCACGTCACGTCCAGCGCGTGACTGTCACGCGTGTCCCCTCGCCCTGACGGGACCAGATGTCGAACTCATTGACGAGCCGCTTCGAGCCGCCCAGCCCGAGTCCCAGCCCCTG
>DATNDS010000173.1:0-3185 GCA_035553215.1 Gemmatimonadaceae bacterium | reverse complement strand
AGGCAGCCTGGATTGCCTCTCCGCTGAGGCCAGGGTAGCTGCGCAGCAGTTCATCCCGATTCAGCCCGTCGGCAAGATTTGCCAACACCACGGCGACGGGAATGCGGGTGCCGCGGATGCAGGCCTGGCCGTGGCACACGGCTGGATCCACAGAGATGTAGTCTTGCCAGCGCATGAGGGTGTTGGGGACGAGTTGGATGCACGATATGCAGAGGGCTAGTCGATGGCTAATCGACAGCGCCCGCTCCGGGCCGAGGAGTAATCTGGCCGCGGCCATCTCACTCCATACGCAGCACCACCACCGGATCCACGAGCGACGCCGCGCGCGCGGGGAGATACGACGCCAGCAGGGCAACGACACCCAGTCCCACCGCGGCCGCGGTGAGCGCCACGGGATCGGTGGGACTCACGCCTGAGAGCAGCGACGTGAGCGCGCGCGTGGCGGCCCAGGCGCCACCCATGCCGAACGAGAGTCCGAGCAACACGAGCAGCGCGCCGCGGCCGAGCACGAGCCGCATGACCTGCGCGCCGTTGGCGCCCAGCGCCATGCGCACGGCGATCTCGCGCAGCCGCTGGCGTACGAGCATGATCATCACACCGAATAATCCGATCACGGAGAGCAGGACCGCGGTCACCGCGAACGCGCCGAGAATCATGAGAAAGAACTTCGGTCGCGCGGCCGAGCGGGCGAGCACGGTATCCAGCGGGTGCAGGTCGGTCACGGGCTGACCCGGATCGAGCGACGCGACCACCTTGCGCAGCGCGGTGGACATGACCGCGGGCGTGGCGTCCGAGCGCACGATCACCGTCATGTGCGGCACCGGCTCGTGCGCAAAGAATACGTAGAACTCGGGAATGGGTCTGGGGTCCGGACCCTGCGAGCGGATGTCCTCCACGACGCCCACGATCTGATAGGCGACCGGCGGCACCGGACCTTTCGAGTCATCGCCCGGCGCCATCAGATACTGTCCCACGGGATCACTGCGTGGAAAGAAGCGCTGCGCGAGCGAGCGGCTGATGATCAGCACCGATGGCACCTCCGGCCGGTCCAGCCTGGCGTCGAACAGCCGGCCGCGCAACAGGCGAATGCCGGCCGCGCGGAAGTAATCCGCGGTCACGACTTCGGCTTTCGCGTTGAGCGAGTCGCCTCTCGAGCCATTCGTGCCGACGCCACGGACCTGCTCTGTCGCCTGCGGATTGCCCGGAACCTCAAGCGAGATGGCTGCCGCGCGTACACCCGGCTCCGCCTCCAATCGAGCCACGAGCTGCTGGCCGAACTGGCGCATGGGTCCCCTGTCAGCAGGCCACGCGCCGAACGGGCGCATGATGCTGGCGACGAGCACGTGATCGGACTCGATGCCGCGATGGCCACCAAGCGTGAGCGCGACGCTTCTGCCCAGCACACCGGCACCGGCGAGCAGCACGAGCGCAACGGCGAGCTCGACGACGGCCAGCACTTCGCGCCAGCGCGCACTGGCGTGGTTCTCCGATACGCTCGCCGCGGCGTTCTTGAGCGCTTCCGCGGTGCCGCCGCGCGCCACGTGCAACGCCGGCGCGAGTCCGAACAGCAGCGTGGCCACCGCGACCAGCCCCAGCGCGAAGAGCACCGCACCGCCGTGCACCGATATTTCGGTGGCGCGTGGCAGTTGTCGCACACCCAGCGTAGCAATGACGCGCGCCATGGCGACCGCGAGCAGCGTGCCGAGCGCGCCACCCACGGCCGCGAGCAGCGCGCTCTCAACGAGGAGTTGGCGCACGATGCTCCACTGGCTCGCGCCGAGCGCGCGCCGGATGGCGACCTCACGCCGACGGGCCACTCCACGCGCGAGCATGAGATTGGCGGCGTTCACGCACGTGATGAGCAGCACGAGCACGCTCGCGCCGAGCACGAGCAGGAGCACGGGCGCGACATTCCCCGCGGCGAACGAGCGGAGCGACACGAGGTGCGGCGCCACCTCGCGCGTGGAGTCAGCCGGTCGCTGGACGCCGGGCGGAAGCTGTCGCGCGAGCGCACGCAATTCGCTCGTCGCGGATTCCACCGTGGCGCCGGGGCGCAACCGTGCGATGGCGCCATCCACATGCATGCGGGTATCGTTGAGCAGAAAGCCGAGCGCCGGCACGATCGGCGTCCATGCGGCGACATGAATCCGCGCGACGCTGAAGTCGGGCGGCATTACGCCGACGACCGTGGCCGGCGCGCCATCCAGCATGACGGTGCGGCCGATGATGGCCGGGTCGGCGTGGAATGCACTGCGCCAGAGCGAGTCGCCGAGCACCGTGACCGGCGTCGCGCCCGGGCGATCGTCGCTCTCCACGAAGCCGCGCCCCAGGTGCGGGCGCACGCCGAGCGTGGCGAAGAACGGGGCCGACACTTCCCCGACGGCGATGCGTGTTGGCGTGTCGATGTCCGAGAGCGCGTGCGGCTGCACGTGATAGACCGCGAGACCGGAGAGCGTGTGAGCGCGTTCCCGCCATACCCGGAACACCGGCATGGACGGCCCATCCGGCTCGGCCCAGCGTGCGTCGTCCTCCCCAACCCAGAGCAACTGCTTCGCCGCCGGGAACGGAAGCTGGCGGAAGAGCACCGAGTCCATCACGCTGAATGCCGCAATGGCCGCGGCCAATCCGAGCGCGAGCGTGACGATCACCATGGCGGCAAAGCCAGGGTGGCCACGAATGCTTCTCGCTGCGTAGCGAATGTCGCGTGTCGACATGGCGGACGTTCTATCAGGGAATCAGCGTGCCGCTCTTGGGATCAGAGTGCCGTTATGCCGGTCAGTCCGGCCGGAGTGTCAGTTGCGCGCCACGAACTTCCACACACGGAACGCGGGCGGCGATGTGTCCGTGAGGCCGATGAAGCTTCCACCGCGCACGCACAGTTCAGACAGTCCCTCAGGCAGACGATACGATCCCAGGTATCGCCCGTCGGTCATGCTGTAGGAGTCGACGGTCTGGCTGGCGGGCGTCGCACCGGTGGAATCGTTGCCGTGGAGAATGAAGAGGCGGCCACCATCAGCGGTCGCAGCGGCAGCCACGATTCGCGGCGCAGAACCCAAGTGCCATCCCTGAATTGTGCGCCCCGCCACCTGAACTGTTTGCGCCACCATCGTGGGGAAGTCGCGTGGTGCGCCAACCCCGGGCGCCGAACGAATTGTTTTCCCATGCCGATCCAGGAGCATGAGGCG
>DATNDS010000172.1:0-7633 GCA_035553215.1 Gemmatimonadaceae bacterium | reverse complement strand
CCGCGTCGGGGCTGACTCGGCAGACCAGGTGCCCGGGGCGGGAATCGAACCCGCACGGCCTTGCGGCCAAGGGATTTTAAGTCCCTCGCGTCTGCCCCTTTTCGCCACCCGGGCCGAGCGGCTGCGCAGGCTGCGGCGCTGCTCTGGGAACCGCCGCCGGCAACGACGCCCACGGCCGGACATCCAGCGTGCCGTGGTTCCTCGAAGTCTGCGTCCTGGGGGAGGACCAGAGCGGGAAACGGGACTCGAACCCGCGACCCCAACCTTGGCAAGGTTGTGCTCTACCAACTGAGCTATTCCCGCGATTCGACGTGAAGCTATTCGTGCCACGGCACGCGAACAAGGGGATCGGATGACCACGCCGGTGCCCATCGCATGCGGCGCCGGGGGCGTCACACGATCGTGTCGCACGTTCAGTTGATCAGCGAGCCGATGTTCGGAATGGCGGTGCCGAATTTGGCGTTGATCACACTGATGACGCTGTCGGCAATGAGCCGCTGGCCGGCCGCGGCGGGATGAACCCCGTCGAGTGAGACGTAATCCCCGTACGGCTTCGTGGGCTGATCGAGATGCGGAAAAGCCGGCACCACCGTCGTATCGCTGCGCAGTTGCGCGATCGTGGGATTGAGATCCGCATACGCCCAGCCGAGGGCGTTCGCGGTGCTGTCGATGATTGCGTTGTAGCTGTCTATTGTCATAGCCAGCGCTGCCTGCTCACCGGCGTCGAGTACAAAGATGTCGCCCAGCGGCGCGGGAAAGCCTGGCTGATTCTTCTCGCAGAGCAGCACTGGTGGTACGCCGGCCCGCTGTGCCGGATCCGGATTGGGATCGGCGAGCCATGCGCGCATCTGCGCGACGATGGCGAACGAGATCAGCGACTTCGTGGTAGCCGTGCAACTCGGATGGATGGTCACCGGTGCGCCTACCGCGGCGTCGAACATTGCCTTGTAACGCGGATCGTTCACGAGCAAGGCAGCCGGAAAGAGCTCCGGTGCGCCGGCCACCTGAATCACGCCGAGGAGCACCCCGCCCTTGAGCGACGTGCCGGCCTGCAGACCGCTGATCATTGCCGCGTAGTTCGTCGCAAACGTCGCGACTGGCGTGACGCCCGGAGAGATGCCGGCGACCGGAACGAGAATGCCGGAGAGGGCCGCCGCGAGGACATCGTTATTGCCGATCCACGCTGAGACGAACGTCGGGTTCGCATCGAGCGCACGCTGCACCTGCGTTTCGCCCCCCAGGATGAGCGTCGTGAGTGCATTCGCGCCGGATCCGTCGAAACTCGTGGGATCCACCGAATTCGCGCCGGGTACGGCGACATCATTGATTACCACCTTGCCCGCGATGTCCGCGCGGAAGCTGCACTGATCGGTGAGTCCCTGCGGGACGCTCACCCGCTCGCCCGTGAGGAAGTTCGCGATGGGCGGCGGACACCCGGGATCCCGGAGCGCTGGTATCGTGAACGGTGTCCCCATCTGCCGGGCGATCAGCACCGGATACGCTTGCTGCTGCGTGGAATCGCTGATGCCGCCAGACTGATAGCCGGCCGTCAGGCTGTTCCCGAGCGAGACATAGCTCGCAAAGAGCGGGCTTACGGGCGGCGGCGGGTTGACCAGGTCCTTGCTTTCGCTGCACGCCGCGAGCGCTGTCGCGAGCACGAATACCAGCGCGCCACCAGAGAGAGAAAAAAGTCGGGACATCGGCGTTATGCTCCTGAGGTCTTGTGGTCGCGGTCAGAAGTTGGCGCGTACGCTGAGCGAGAAGACGTTGGCGCTCAGCTCGTAGAACCCGGAATTGAGTGCAGCCGCGGTTTCACTTTCGTCGGTACGCCCGACGACGCGTCCGCGTCGTCCGCTGGTCTGCACCCGCAGGTACCCGAGATCCAGCGTATAGCGAGGCGACAGGGGCACTCCGGCGCCCAGCGAATAATTCATGCGATTCTGGTCAGGCAATTCGGGCGTGACGGTCTCGTCCGGCACCGGCGATTTCACGAAGCTGACGCCCGCCCGCCCCTTGATGCCGATGGCGAAGGCGTGCTCGATACCGGCACGGACCGTCCAGGAATTGTTGTAGTCCTCCAGTCTCCGCTGGTTTGCCGCTTGCGCCGGCCCATTGAAGCTGATCGGCAGCACGCGAAATGCCGAGAACTGCGAGAACATGAAGTCGGCCGAGACTGTGGTATTCACGAGTCCGAGGTACCCCACACCCACTTCGAACTGCGCGGGATTCGGCAGTTCCGACGACGCCGTCTGTCTGGAGAGCGTGGCTCCTGGATCGAACAGCGGACTCAGGATCGCGTCCACCGGCGTGTTCGCTGGCAGACCAAACGGATTCTCGGCCGAGAGGACGAGGCCCGTTGGCGTCTGCGCGAAGGTCGCGGTAGCGTCGTTGTACTTGAAGTCGAGTTTTGAAAGATAACGCGCACCAACCTCCCACTCGTCGCCGACTGTTCCATGGATCCCCACGTTGAATCCGAATGCGGTGGCGCTTCCCTTGAGCGTGGCCTGTGCGAACTGGGTCTCCGCCGGCACGCCAAGCTGACCGAAGGTCACGCCCACCGGTGTCATCTGCGTGGCGAGATCCAGCCCTTGCACCAGTTGAACGCGCGAGTATCCAATGACCGGACCACCACCGATCGACCAGTTCGTGGCGAAGCGATACGCGACGTTCGGCTGCACATAGAGTGAGAACAGCGAGGCTTTCTGCGATTCGAAGCGGCCCGGGAAGTCCGCGGGCCATTGCGACGAGAGACCGTACGGAACGTATGCGCCCACGCCGGCCGCCCATCGTCCGTCCTTGGACGCATAGTTCACGAACAGGGCAGGCGGGAAGCTCACGGGAACATTCCCGTGTGTCACGCGGCCGGAGGTATCGGCGGTAAAATCTGCGCCAACGACGATTGCGGTGATGCCCGTGTACACCGACCACCCTCGGAGATCCACGGTGGCGGCCGGATTCCAGTAGATGCTCGATGGATCCTTGCACGGCACGCCAACCACAGCCTGTGCTCGCGCGACGGCGCAGGTGCCGATTTCATTGAGCTGGTATCCTTGCGCCAGCAGCGCCGCTGGCACGGCGCAGAGGCAGAGGGCAAGACACCGGGCAAGACGGTCCAGGCTCATGAACAATCTCCTTCGGTGGTAAGGATGCGGGATGAAACCTGGACCATCAGGCGGCATCACAACAGAGGGGAATCCCTCACGGGTGCAGGCCGAGGCCGTGCACCGCGTACCAGACGCTCCAGGCGAGAAGTCCCGCGAGCGCGGCATCACCGCCGTTTCCAACGACGCGTCCCTCATCGTCCACGATCTCGGCGGCGATACCGCCATCGAGCGGCGCGCGGCGCAGCCACTGCATGACCGCGGCGCCGTCGGGACCCAGCAGTCGTGCGCACTGCAGCGCGAGAGCGTGCGGCTCCGCGCCCACGCCTCGCACCGTCCGGCGATAAATGGAGTCGTGGCGTTCCACCGCGCCGTACAACGGGAGCCAGAGCGCGGATGCGTTCGGGTCATCCTCGGCATGCGTGCGGCCGGTGAGGTCGATTGCGGCCGCGAAAGTGACTTTGCCATTCTGTTCGATGGCGAAGTGCCGGCGGAGCGCCGCGCGCACCGCGTCGGGGTCTTCCACGTTCCGCGCGCTCTCCTCATCGAGCGTTCGGCGCAGAATTTCGAGCGCCTGTCCCACGACCGCGTTCCCATGCAGCGTGTACGGATACGGCGCCGGCGCGCCGGACAACGTCACCTCGGTCGCGTACAGCGGGACGTGTTCATCCCGGCGCGCGGAGAGATCATCCCAGACGGCATACAGGGTGTCGGCGATCACCGGCTCCTCCACGATCTGGTCGTCGCCCGTGTCGCGCACGTACCGGTCTACGGCCAGCGGGTATCCCGCGACACCCTCCAGTGAGAAACCCGCCTCGAACAGCGTGCCGTCCAGATAGTGCACGCCGTTGCCCGGCGCGTAGCCGTGCAGCTCGCACGCCCGCAACAGCAGCTCGCGCGCCAGCCCACCATCCGCCAACTGCACCGCTGGAAGCAGCCATGACAGCACCTCCCAGTCACGCACCGTCACGCCGCGTCCGTTCCACGGGGCCCGGGAGCGCACGAGGTAGTACTGCGCATCGTCGAGTCCGCGGCCTACGCCGAAGAAGAGCGCGAAAAGCAGATTGTGATTGATGAGGCGATCGAGACCATCGTGTCCGACAGACTGCTCCATCGCCTGGAATGCATCGCGCGTCAGACCGAGCAGTTCACGCCAGCCGCGACGCCGCATGACGCCCACGGTGGCCTCGGCGCCGTCACGTTCCGGACCCGCGGCAATGAAGAATGCCATGCTCTGAGTCTCGGAGGGCGCGACCACGAGCGATCGCTCGATGGTGAAGCGCGCTCCGTTCGCATTGTCGATGGACGAGCGCCACTCGCCATCCGCCGCAATCGCGAGCGCCGCCAGGCTGGGCTGAAAGCCGCCGTCGAGTACGAGGACACCATCATCACCCGCGATCACGCGATGCTCATCATCCAGGGCGCGCGGCGTGCGGACCCGAAGCTGCCGGTGACCGAGCATGCCCTCCAGAGCGACCATGACCTGTACGACCTCGGTGCCGCGATTCTCAATGGCAATGGCATACACCGCACCGGCGGCGTCGGCATCACGTCCGTACGGCGCGAAGATGGTACCGCGCAGCACGAGCTGGTCCAGCGTGCAGGTGAACGTCGGGATCCAGCCCAGTGCGCGCTCCCAGACCAGTCCGTTCCCCCCCAGTTCGCGCTCCGTGCCGTTGATGCGAATGCGGGGGCGCAGCAACGGAGGCCCCTTCCCCTCCAGAAATTCGGCGGAGCCGGCGAACTCCACCGCAGCCCGCGCACCGCGATGCAGCACGCCGAGCGCGTACAGCGAACCATCAACCGGGTGAATGCATGGGAGGGTGAGCCAGTGGTTGCCGGTCACCTGCCAGGGGATCGCAAATTTCGGTTGGACGCGCACGGAGAGTAGGCTGGAGTCGTGGTCGCCATGTGGCACCACGCGAGGTTTCGCGCAATATACTGCGATTACGGGCCAGCCCGCGCCTCAAGTTGACAAGCGACAGCGGACGTGGCAGACTAGCCGCCAGGTCGCCGGGCATCACGTGGTGCTCGCATTCGGTTCACGTTTCACCAGCCCGTTCGATCCGCCTCCTGTCCATCCCCACCCCTGTTCACCGCGTGCCGCGTGCCGTGCGTCGGTCTGCGTCGCTCGCGGCCGTGGTGGTCGTGATATGGGCACCGGCCAGACGCGCACAGGCAGTGCTCGGCTTCGGCGATGACGCAACGACGCTCCCCGCTGGCACCGTGCGTGGGATCGGCACGAACGACTGGATCCGTTTTGAACAGCGTTTCACGGACCCGAGTGGAGCGAGCATCCGGACGCAATCACAGATCCGGCGCACGCCACTGGGGCTCGAGCTGGGAGTGACCAATCGACTCACGATCGGCGGATCGGTGACGGAGGCGGGCACCAAGGTCATTGCCGATTATTTCCCGGATACCGCAAGCGCGATACACGCTGACTCCGCGCGCACGTTCGACCAGAGCGGCCTGGGCGATGCGGCGCTCTGGGCCAGATTCGCCTGGCTCGGGGCGCTGGCCGAGCCTGAACGACTCCGGGTATCCGGACTCCATGTGCGCAGCTCTGTTCAGGCGCGCATGCGCATCGGGACGGGATCTCCCGCCAATGCCTTTGCGCAGTTCGGCATCGGGACAGGGACAGGACAGACTGCGGTCGAGGTCTCATCGGCGTGGGATGTGCTCGCGGGCCGTCACTTCTGGGCCAGTGTGGTGGGTTGCTACGGGCATGCCCTGCCCGACACTCGCGTGATCCGGGTGTCGCAACCGGGCGATCCATTTTCAGACGTGGCCGGCGCGGTGAGTACCCGTCGTGCGCCGGGCAACTATATCGCGCTGGAGGCGACCCCGCGCCTGGTGCTGGGCGATTACTTCTCGCTCGGCGCGCAGTATCTGTACGTGCATCGGGGCGCGGGCAACTTCAGCGGAACGCTCGAGACGACCGATAGCTCCGGCGCCGTCGTCGTGGTTGATGCGTCCGTTCTCGACGCCGCATCGGCGCTCACCCTGCATCGCCTGGGCTTCGGCGTGGTTTTCTCGACCATCGCCGCGCACGTGGAAGGACGTGCGGGCGTGCCGGTCGAGGTGAGTCTCTCCCGCTACCAGGATCTCAGCGTCTCCGGCGGTCGGCCCAAGCGGACCACGACCGTGCTCGGCGTGCGCTTCCGGTTGTCACTCTGGGGCAGCCGGACACAGGCCGCCGCAACAAAGTAATCAGGCCCGCGCCCGCCTTCTTCCCCGGGGCGGCGCGGCCGCATCGAGCAGTTCGCGCGCGTGGGCCAGGCTGGCTTCGCTCTCCGGATCGCCGCCCAGCATCCGCGCCACTTCGATCACGCGCGCATCACCCTTCACCGCATGTGTATCCGCGGTGGTAATTCCGTCTCGTGCGCCCTTGCTGACGACGATGTGCTGATGCGCCCGGGCGGCGATCTGCGGCAAGTGAGTGACGGCGAGTACCTGATGGTGCGCCGCGACCGCCCGCATCAAGTCGCCAACCTGCAAGGCGACCCGACCGCCGATGCCCACGTCCACCTCGTCGAACACGAGCGTGGGAACACGGTCCAGTCGCGCGAGAATCGTCTTGAGGGCGAGCATCACGCGCGACAGCTCGCCGCCCGACGCCACTCGCGCCAACGGGCGCGATTCATGACCGACGTTCATGGCCACGCGAAACTCCACGTCCTCGGCACCATCGGGCCCGCTCTCCGCGCGCGGCACGATCGAGACGGTGAGATGACCATCAGGCATGCCCAGCTCCGGCAGCAACGCGTCTACATCACGCGCGAGACGGTCGGCCGCCATGCGACGGCGCTCGGAGAGCGCCGCCGCGGCCTGCCCGAGCGCGACGCGGGCTGCGCTGCGTCGCGCCTCGAGCTCCCGCATGTCCAGCGAGCCGGCATCCACCAGTTCCAGCTCCGTCCGGGCCTGCCGCCCGCGTTCGATCGCATCGTTCAGCGTGGGGCCGTACTTCTTGATGACACCGAAGATCAGGTCGCGGCGGCGGTGCACCTCCTCGAGCCGCGACGGGTCGAGATCCACCGCCTGCGCATACGCACCAAGCGCCGTCGCCAGCTCCTCGAGGGCGTAGAACGCTGCATCGTAGAGCTCCTGCAGCCGCTCGAGCGAGGCATCGATGCGCTGAATCGCGGCGAGGGATCGCTGCACGTGCGCAAGCCGCGGCAGGATGGCAGCTTCGCCGTCATCGAGGTTCGCCGCCATGGTTTCGGCGAGACTCTTCAGTTCCTCCGCGTGCTCCAGCCGCTTCGCCTCGTCCTCGAGTCGCGTGTCCTCTCCTGGGTCGAGGCGGGCCGCGTCGATTTCACTGGCGACATGGCGGAGGTAGTCCGACTGCTTCTCCGCCTCCGTCCGTCTGCTCTGGAGCGTCTTCAGCTCGCGGGTCACAAGCGACAGCGCGTCGAAGTGCTGTCGCACCGCGGCCGCTTCGCCGGACGCGCCGCCAAAGGCATCGAGGATCTCGCGCTGCGCCGAGGCCTCGAGCAGCGTCTGCGCCTCGTGCTGCCCGTGCAGATTCA
>DATNDS010000171.1:0-4172 GCA_035553215.1 Gemmatimonadaceae bacterium | reverse complement strand
ACCACACTCTTCCCCGCTGCCTTTCGCGTTGCATTGAATGCGGCCAGTTCACGTGTGCGCAGCACGTTCCACTTCGCGAGCGCGGCTGCCGCGTCCTTCCGCGCCGAGGCGCAGGCGGACACCTGAACGGCGGTTGGCGTGGCGTCCGCGCGCTGCATGCTCATGGCGGCGCTCATGAGCGCGCTGGCGGCGCTCTCGAGGTTGGGCGGCCCCGCCGGCCCGCGCCGGCGGAAGAACGCCGCGCGTCCGCCGCGCGAGGGCGCGGGCGCGAGCGAGTCCACGCGCGCCATGAACGCCTGTGCGTCGGCGCCCTGCGCGCTGTCGAGCGCGGCCGCGAGGGCACGCGCCTGATCATACGCCGCGTGCACGGATGCCGCGCGAGTGTACATGTCACGCGAGAGCGACGCGAGCTGCGCGAGTCCGGCGGCCGGCGTCTTCACGCGCGGATCGAGCTTGAGCGTGAGCGGCTGCGTGTAGTGCCTGCCGTTCACCGTGAGGCGCACCGTGTAGGAGCCGGGCGGCGCCCACGGTGTGTTCACCGACGGATACGTCCGGTGCGGAACCGGATTGTCGCCACCATCACCGCCCCCAAAGCCGCCCCCCTGCAGTCCCTCGATGGGCTGATAGTGCAGGTCCCAGGAGAAGCGATGCATACCCTGCTTCGTGGAAATGACCATGGGCGGGGCCTGCCAGTAGAGCGGCACCGAGCACGCGCTCGCGCCGGGCGTGCGCTGGCACACCTGCGTGTTGTACGCCTTCGGGTCGAGCGCGGGGTCGGGATTGGGTGCGGTATCCGCGCTGCTGTAGGAGCGGATCACCGTGCCGGCCTTGTCCAGTATGTCGAGCGTCACCGGTCCGGTCGCATCGTTCGCCAGGTAGTAGTCAACGATGCCGCCGGGCGGCGGATTCTGGCCGGCCGGGACTTCGGGCGGCCATGGCGTCGGATCGTTCGTCGCGAAGCGGACGCGCACCGCGGTCGCCGGCCGGTAGAGATACGCGGCCTGTGCCGCGCGCGCCTGCGCTTCCTGTCGCAGCGGAGTCACGTCATCCAGAATCCAGAAGCCGCGCCCGTGCGTTCCCGCAATGAGATCGGAGCAGAGACACGTGCTGTCATCCTTGAGCTGGATGTCACGCACCGAGATCGCCGGCATGTCGAGCTGGAGCGACTGCCAGTGGTCGCCATCGTCGAACGACACCCAGACCTGTGTGTCGGTGGCCGCGTAGAGCAGCCCCTTCTGCCTCGGGTCTTCGCGAATGGAATTCGCCACCGCATCGAGCGCGATGCCGTTGTCGATCTCCGTCCACGTCCTGCCGCCATCGTGCGTGCGCCAGAAGTGCGGGTGCAGGTCGTCGATGCGCAGCGTGTTCGCGGCGGCGTAGGCGGTCTGCGTGTCGAAGTGTCCGGCCTCGATGTTGAAGATGCGCGTCCACGGCTTGATCGCCTGCGGCGTGACGTTGCTCCACTTCGCGCCGCCATCCATGCTCACCTGAATGTTGCCGTCGTCCGTCCCCGCCCAGAGCACACTGGCACTGCGCGGCGAGGGCGAGAAGGCGGTGATGGTGCCCTGCGGCGACACCTCCACGCTGCTCGCGTACTTGCCTGCCGTGGCCGGCACGGTCCAGCGCTGGCGCGCGAGATCGGGGCTGATGCGCGTCCAGCTATGCGCGTGATCGGTGGTCTTCCATACGACGTTGGAGGTGTAGTAGAGCACCGATGGATTCACCGGTGACCAGATGAGCGGCATGGTGCGCACGTTGCGGTTGTACGCGTCCCCGTCCGGTCCCCTGGCGCTCTGGTCGGGACCCACGGCCGTGGTCTGGCCGGTGATCCGGTTGTACAGGGAGACATTCGTGCGCGCGCTGCCGTAGACCATGTCCGCATTGCGCGGATCGGGCGCGGCAATACCGTACTCCTGGATGTTCACCGGGTGCCAGTCATGGAACGTGATCTCGCCATCCATCGAGCGACTGTCCACGCACGCGGAGCCCGAATCCTGCTGGCCGCCGCACACGCGATAGACGAACGTGTTGTCGGTGGACACGTGATACATGGCCGCCGTGGACTGTGTGTACCAGTTGCTCCACGACGCGCCGCGATTGGCGGAGATCACGGCGCCCTGGTCGCTCACGACCAGCAGGATGTTCGGATTGGCGGGATTGATCCACGTCTTCTGATAGTCGTCGCCGCCCGGCGCACCGCGCACGGCGGTCCACGTGGCGCCGCCATCCTCGGTGCGCCAGAGTACGGTGGAGTTGCTGTAGACGACGTTCTCGTTGCCGGGGTCCACGGCCAGTGTGGGGAGATCGCCCCCGCCAATGCGCACGAGCGGTCGCGGATCTTCGGTGTGACCCTTCACGCCGGGTCCATCCACGAGCGTCCAGCTCGCGCCGGCATCGGACGAGCGATAGAGCGCGACGACGCCGCTGCCGAATCCTCCGGCGGGCCCGCCGCGTGGCGACGACGCGGCGACCATGGCATACACGACGCGCGGATTGCCCGGCGCGATCGCGAGATTCGCCTGCAGCACCGTGGGCAGCCCGCCCTGCACCTTGTTCCACGTGGTGCCGCCGTCGGTGGACTTGAAGATGCCGCCGCTGTCACCGCCGAACGAGCCGCCTTCCCGGAAGCTCTCCTGCTGCTGCCAGAGCGCCGCGTACACGACGTTCGGATCACTCGGATCGATGTGGACGTCGTTGGCGCTGGTGTATTCGTCCTTGTACAGCACCTTCTCGAAGGTCTTTCCGCCATCTGTCGAGCGGAACAGTCCGCGCTCCGCATTCGGTCCGTACGGATGCCCCAGCACCGCGACAAAGAGCCGGTCCGGATTCTTCGGGTCCACATCGATGCCCGCGATCATCTGGCTGTCATCGAGGCCGAGGTGCGTCCACGTGCGCCCCGCATCGGTGGACTTGTACATGCCGTCGCCCACCGCGAGATCGGGCCGGATGATCCCGGCGCCGCTGCCCACGTAGATCGTGTTCGGGTCCGACGGCGCCACGGCGATGGCGCCAATGGAGCCGGTGGGCTCGTGATCGAAGATTGGTTCCCACGTCGAGCCGTAGTCGGTGGAGCGCCACACGCCGCCGTTGTCGAAGCCCGCGTAGAACACATTGGGCTGGCTCGCCACGCCCGAGAGCGCGCGGGCACGACCGGCGCGCACGGGTCCGATGTTCCGCCAGTGCATGTCGGAGTAGAGATCGGTGGACTGGGCGGCAGCGGCGGCGGCGAGGAGGAACGCGACGAGGGCGGGCAGGATAACGGCGCGATGGCGGGATCTGTGCACGACAACAGCCTCGAGTGTATGGGACTGATGGATATCGGACGAAACGACGCGGGGAATATGTCGCGCCCATGGCGCGAAGGCCATGCGGCTGGCGATCACTCGCTTCCCTTGGGCCGTTCGCACATGAGGCCGAGTGTGTACCCGTCGGGATCGCGGAAGAAGCACATCCAGAGATCGTGGTCGGGCATGGGGGCGACCAGGTGCGGCTGGTCCACGAATGCGACACCGCGCGCCGACATGGCGGCGTGCGCGGCCCGGATGTCGCTCACGCGCAGATAGAGCACGGTGCCCGAGCCCGGCGTGAACCTGCCCTCCGGCACAGTGAGCATGAGCCGCACGCCGCCCATGTCGAAGAACGCCAGTCCCGGCGGCGCCGCGAACAGGAAGCGCAGCCCCACGGCGTCACGATAGAAGCGCGTGCTGCGCTCGACGTCCTGCACGGTGACGGCGACCTGGCCAAGGGCAGTGATGGTGGCTCCGGCGGCGGCGGCTCCGGTGATGCGGCCGGCGTCTGATGCAGCGGTGGGATCGGGCATGGGACGCTCCAGGGCGAACGTGTGAACGTGCGGGACCCGCATTGGGGCTTGCTATTAGTTAGCTGCGCTAACTAACATACCACCCCATGCCCCACCGTCAAGCTTCCGGCCGCCCGCGCCGACGCGACCCCGCTGATGTCCTGGCCGACCGCCTCCACGCGGCGGCCATCCATTTGCTGCGACGGCTGCGGCGCGAAGACGATGCCGCCGGCCTGAGCGCTCCCCGCCTCTCGGCGCTCTCCGTGGCGGTCTTCGGCGGTCCCATTACCATTGGTGCGCTCGCGGCAGCGGAACAGGTGCGCCCACCCACCATGTCACGCCTGGTCGCCGCCCTGGAGGTGCAGGGGTTGCT
>DATNDS010000170.1:0-6317 GCA_035553215.1 Gemmatimonadaceae bacterium | reverse complement strand
TCCTGCAGTGGATGCGCGACCAGCTCGTGGGGCTCGGCGTTGGCGTGGTGCTGGGCGCCGTTGCGCTGGTGCTGGTGTACGCCGCGATTCGCCGCGCGTCGCGCAACTGGTGGCTCTGGGGTGCGGGCGTGACGCTGGTGCTCATGGTGTGCCTGGTGGCACTTGCTCCGGTGTACGTCGCGCCGCTGTTCAATACCTACCGGCCGCTGCCCGAGAGCCCGCTCAAGGGGCAGATCCTGTCCATGGCGCGCGCCAATGGCATTCCCGCGAGCAACGTCTACGAGTTCGACGCGTCGAAGCAGAGCAAACGCGTGAGCGCCAATGTGTCGGGCATGTTCAACACCGTACGCATCAGCCTCAACGACAACCTCATGAACCGGGCGAACCCGGCGGAAGTGCGGGCGGTCCTCGGCCACGAGATGGGTCACTACGTCCTCCACCACGTGTACAAGGGCGTCGTGTTCTTCGCCGTGCTCATCGTGATCGCGTTCGCGTTCGTGCAGTGGGCGATGACGCGTCTGCTTGGGCGCTACGGCGAGCGCTGGGGAATTCGCGGCGTGGGCGACGTGGCCGGACTGCCGCTGCTGGTCGCGCTCTTCGCGGTGTTCGTCTTCGTGTTGACGCCGGTGACGAATACGATCACACGGACCTTCGAGGCGGAAGCGGACGCGTTCGGGCTGAACGCATCCCGTGAGCCGGACGGCTTTGCCGACGCGGCGGTGCAGCTCTCGGAGTATCGCAAGATGCATCCGGGCCCGGTGGAGGAGTTCATCTTTTTCGACCACCCGAGCGGCTGGAACCGCATTCACCGCGCGATGGTGTGGAAGGGAGAGAATCTCAGCGGCAGGTGATGGAGCTTGCGATGGAGACGGGGTCAGCCATGATGACCGGCTGACCCCGTCTTCCGATTATGCCGCTTGTGCCGCGCGCATGCCGGCCCTTCACACTTCGATTTCATCCACGTAGCACCAGCGCCAGTCCTCGCCCGGCTCGAAGGACTGCACGATGGGGTGATGCGTGGTGTGGGCGTGCCTGGAGGCGTGCTTGTTGGGCGACGAATCGCAGCAGCCCACGTGGCCACAGGTGAGGCAGAGGCGCAGGTGAACCCAGCGACTGCCGCTGCGCAGGCATTCCTCGCATCCCTGCGGAGTGCGGGGCTCTACATTGCGAATCTGATCGAGGTGTGTACAGACGGTAGCCATGTTCCTTCCGGAATGAAGTGGGTCACTGCCGGGCCGCATGCATCATGCCCGCTGCGCGGCAGAACGGACAGGGGCAGCCCATGGGGCAGCCCCATCAGCGGCCCCATGGGCTGCCCCTGTCCGTTCTGCCGGGCTCCTGGACGCCGCGGACAATGCCTTCCACCACGCGCTCCTCATCGAAATAGCGCGCCGCCACGTCCTGCATTTCCCCCGCTGTCACGGCGCGCACGGACTCGTCGTACTCCTCCAGCTCCGACAGCGAACCAAACAGCCAGGCATCGAGAATTTCGGCAACGACGGCCGCGCCGCTCTGCTGCCGAATGGCGTGGGTGCCAATGGCGTAGCCCTTCGCCCGCGACAGCTCCTCCGCGGTCACCGGCGCATCGCGCAGTCGGGCAACCTGATCCAGCAGGCCGCGGCGCGCGACGGCTTCCTTCCCGGGTGAGGTCGCAATGTAGGTGACGAACAGTCCCGCCGTTCGCCGCGCCGACGCAAATGCCGACACCGTATACGCGAGCGACTGCTTGTCGCGGAGCTGCTCGAAGAATCGGCCGCCGAGCCCGCTGGCCACACCGACCAGCAGCGCCGCCGCGAAGCGCTGGTCGTCGTAACGCGCGGGCGCTGGAAATGCCAGCGCCAGCGCGGTCTGCGCCTTGTCGCGCTCCTCCGCGCGCTCCACTGGCGCCGCCGGCCAGTGTGGCGATGCGAGGTCGGGCGCGGCTCCGGGCTCGAGCGCATCGAAGTACAGCGCGGCGTCGCGCGCCGCGGCATCCGGATCCACGTCGCCCACGATCACGAGCGCGGTCGCGCCCTCGATCACGCGCGCACGCTGCCACTCGCAGACGTCGGCCGGCCGGATGCGCGCGAGCGACGCGTCCTCCCCCAGCACGTTCGCGCCGTAGGGATGTTCCGGAAACGCCGCCTGCCGGAGCAATTGCATGGGATGGCGATACATGTCATCGCGCTGCTGCGCCAGGGAAGCCAGCGCGATCGCGCGTTCGGTGTCGAGCGCGTCGGCGTGGATGGACGGGTGCTGCGTGACATCCGCGAGCAGTTCGAGGGCGCTGGCCAGATGACGCGATGGCACGGTCATGCTCCAGCCGAAGCTTTCCCCTCCGGCGCCCGCGCCGATGCTGCCGCCCAGCAGCTCGGCTTCCTCCGCGATACATGCGGCCGTGCGGCGGCGCGTACCCTTGAGCGAGACACGGGTGAGCAGCGTCGTCAGTCCGCACAGCGCCGCAGGTTCGTCGCAGGCGCCGCCGAGGGCGTACACGCCAATGTGGGCGATCGGAACAGATCCCGACTTGCGCACCAGAATCGGCACGCCGCGCGCGGTGCGATACACGCGTACCCGCGCCGTCTCCGTTTCGAGCGTGGCATCGAGCGGCCACTCCACGGGTGCGCGCGCGTCGCACCCCGTCGTGGGCGCAAGTGCGGCGGGTCGCGGCGCCTGCTCGAGCCGCTCCATCATGTGCCCGGCGTCCGGCGCGAGCGATTCCGCGTCGCGCGGCAGATAGCTCACGAGCGCGCTCTGGTCGGGCACGAGATGGCGATGGGCCGCATCCTGTATCTGTGCGGCCGTCGTTGCCAGGAGCCGCGTGAGCCGCTCGTCGCCCAGCGTCCAGTCGCCCAGCGCCTCCCATTCGGCGAGATAGTTCGCCTGCCCTTCCATTGATTCCAACTGGCGAATCCAGCGCGCCTCGGTGAGGCGGCGCGCGCGCCGGAGTTCCTCGTCCGTGACGCCGCTCTCGCGAATATTGCGGAGCTGCTCCCACACCGCGCGCGCCGCCGCGCGACCGTGTTCGGGCGGTCCCTCCGTGCGCACGACGAACACGCCGAGCTCCGTGGGCGTGTAGTCGGATGCGCTCACCGAGGCGGCCAGGCGGCGCTCGCGGACCGCGCGGTAGAGTCGCGACGCGCGTCCCGCGCCGAGCACGAGCGCCGCCATCTCCAGCGCCGGCGTGTCCACATGCAGCGTGCCGGGGGTGCGCCAGCCGAAGGCGAGTTGCGTCTGCGCGATGTCGCCGCGCAGCTCGCGATAGCGGAAGCCGCCGTGCTCCGGCTCGCGCGGACCCGGTTCGCGCACTACGGGCGCGCTGGAGAGCGGGCCGTACAGGCGCTCGACGTGCCGTTCCACGTCGTCAGGATCCACATCCCCCACGACGACGAGAATCGTGTCCGCGGGGCGGTAGCGTCCGCGGTAGAACGACAGGAGCTGATCGCGCGTGAGATTCCGCAGGGCGTCCTCGCGCCCGATGCGCCAGCGACGCATGCGATGCCGGTCGTGCAGCAGCTCGTACAATGTCTCGACGGTGACGGCGGCAGGATTGTCCTCCTTCCGCTTCGCCTCCTGGATGATCACCTCCAGCTCGCGGCGCAGCTCGTCTGCATTCACCACGGAGTTCGCGTACGCGTCGGCCTGGATGTCGAGCCCCGCCAGGAACCCGCTCGACGGCAACACGGTGTAGTAGCTGGTGTGGTCGTAGATCGTGCCGGCGTTGAGATAGCCGCCCGCGGCCTTCGTCTCCTGCGCGATCTCGCCGACGCCGCGACGCGCGGTCCCCTTGAAGTACATGTGCTCCAGCACGTGCGCGATGCCGGTGACATCGTCCGTCTCATCGAAATAGCCGGCCTTCACGTACGTCACGATCGCGACGACAGGCGCGGACGTATCACGACGGACGAGCAGCGTGAGTCCGTTGGGCAGCGTATGCCGTCGGACCGAGACCGGCAGGAGCAGCGGCGGGCGGCTCACGTCTTTGGCGACGAGCGGTTCACGTCTTCAGCGACGGGCGATTCACTGCTTCCGTGGCCTTGCTCCCGTCGCGGGCGTGCTGGTGGGCGGCTGCTGACTCGCGCACGCGGACCAGGCGCCCTGGCCGGCACGCGCGAAGAACGCGGCCGCGTCCTGCGCGCGACCGAGTTTCACGAGGGTGCATCCCAGATAGCCCTGTGCGGACAGGTCGGTCGTATCGAGCTGCACGGCGCGCACGTAGGCGCGCCGCGCGCCCTCGAAGTCGGGCGTTGCAAGATCGGGGCGCCCCTGCGTGACGAACTGGCTGCCGCGTGCCAGAAAGAATGCGCCCAGCTCACGATTCGCGATCGCATTTTGCGGCTCGAGTTTCACGGCGGTGGCGATTTCCGAACCGGCCACGGCGAGATCTCCCTGGTCGCGCGCGAGACGCGACAGGTAGATGTGGGGCACGGCCAGCTTCGGATAATCCTTCACCGCCTGCTCGAACCCCGTCCGCGCCTGATCGCGATTTCCGGCGGCGTACGCGGCTTCCGCTTTCTGGATCTCGCGCGGGACGCCCGACCGGTTCGCGTAGTAGTAATAGCCGCCGGCAATCACAATGATGAGAATGACGCCGAACACAATGAGCGCACTCGGAATTCCCGATCGTGGCGGCGCCAGGGGCGACTCCGGCAGTGCGGACGCAAGAGCGGCAGTTTGCGCAGCGGGCGTGGACGCGTGCGCACCTGTCGCGGCGCCGCCCCGCAAGCCAGTGGCAGCTGCGTCCGCCGGCGTACCCGGCGCACCGCGGCCTACCGCCGCTGCCTTCACGAGCTCCGGGGCGGGAACGGGCGCGCGCGCAACCTGATCGAGCGCCTGGAATCCGTTCCGGATTTCGGAGAGATCCGTCTCCGTGGGCTGGTAGTCCGTGCGCTGGACACGATCGTGCACCGCCAGTGACTCCAGCAGCGCGTGCCCCTGCTCCAGTGAAATCATCTCGTGCTGGCGCAGCTCGCGCACCAGCGACTGTCCGGCGAGCGTGGACCCGCCCAGCAGCGCGCGCAAGGCCGTCTCGAGTGCGTTCCAGATCTCGATCAGGTCGGCCGCGTTTTCCTCGGGATGGCGCGACGCATCGAGTCGCGCCAGAACCGGACGCACCGCGTCGAGCGACGCCAGCGCGGTGCGCTGGTTCGGAACGGTCACCGCACGATGGTCAGAAGCCCTGCGCTCTCGCTGCCGCGGATGAACGATTCCGCATCCCCCGCGGGAATCTTGACGCCAGTGAGCGAAAAGCCCCGGCGCGCCTCGTTCGCCATGAACTCCTGCAGCGAGCGTCCCGCCATGTTCTTGCTGGCGTCGCGCATGGCGCGCACGATGCGCTCCCACGAGCCGGTGAACTCCCGGCCATCACTCAGTTGGACCCGATGCTCCACCGGCTCCGGCAGCGAGCGCTCGGCCAGGTCGGTGAGCAGCGCGCCGAACAGTTCGAGCTGTCCGCGCTCACGCGCGCTCTCCTGTTCGGTGACGCGCGCCTCGATCTCGGCGAGCATCTCGTCGATGTCGTCACCATCGCTGGTGAGCTCCGCCAGCCGTTCGTCCCAGGGACGCAGCTCCGGATCATCGTCGGCCAGACGGTAGAGCGACTTCTTGAGTTCCATCACGCGCCAGATGCCCAGCTCGTCCCAGTGGTCGTCCGGCTCGGAGCGCTCGAGGTGCTGCAGCGCCAGCTCGTAGTCGCCGCGATCATAGAGGACGTTGGCGAGATAGATGCGCGCCTCGGCGTGTGAGTCGTCGAGCTGCAGCGCGCGCTGCAGACTCGCAATAGCGCCCGCGTCATCGCCCTGACGATGCTTGACGTACCCCAGGCAGGCGGCCGCCTCCGGCAGATCCGGCGCCTCGCGTGCGGCGATCTCGAAGAATTCGCGCGCGCCAGCCATTTCCTCTTCGCGAAACAGGGCACGTCCGACCTGCAGGATGAGGTCGATATCGTCGTCGTAGCCCAGCGCGAGGATGGAGCGAAAGGTCTCGAGCGCCTGGTCGCGCTGGCCGAACTTGAGCAGCGTCTCGCCCAACCCGGCGAGCGCATCCTCGTGCTCGGGATCGAGTACGAGCGCCCGCTCGAAGGTACGGCGTGCCCAGGGATATTCTTCACGCGCCAGCCGCGCGTAGCCCGCGCCAATGTGCAACTCCACGGCATTGGGATAGAGCGCGAGCCCTTCCCGCAGAACATCGAGGGCCTCGTCGTACTGCCCCTCATTGTAGAGCTGATGCGCGCGTTCGTCGTACTCTTCGGAACTCAGAAACTGGCCTGGCATGGCGATCGCGACCTCCAACCTGTCGGTATGCCTATTGTACTGCGAGACAGCCGGGGAGTTCAATAG
>DATNDS010000169.1:0-4912 GCA_035553215.1 Gemmatimonadaceae bacterium | reverse complement strand
TCGCACCGCCTGACGCGCGGCCTCCATTTCGGCAGCGCCGGATCCCTCCAGCGCGTTGGCCTGCTTCCATGCCGCCGCCCGTACCGCGCCGCCGAGCGCTGCGCGTTCTTCTTCCAGCCACTGCTCGAATTCGGGCGCTCCCGATACGTGGAAACCGGGCGCGAGGTCTCCCCTCCATAGCGCGAGCGCTTCGCTCACCCGCCCCGCCGCAAGATGCGCGCGGAGTTCGAGTGCATCGCAGCGCAGCGCGTGGAAGTCGAGTCCGACCCACGCCTCCCCCCGTGTCACAATGACGTCGTCGCCCAGCGCCTGACGGATCGCGTGCAGGGCATTGCGCAGAGAGTGACGCGAAGAATTGTCGTCAGCCTCGGGCCAGAACAGCGCGAGCAGACGGTCGCGCGCGTGAAGCCCTGCCGGTTCCGCCAGCGCCAGGTAGAGCAGCAGCGCGACCCGCTTGGGCTGGGTGAGCACAGGCCCGCCCTCCTCGCGGCCGCTCGCGCGAACATCGATGGCACCCAGCAACCGCAAATCGATCATGAGTTCAGTCGCGGGGACGGATTGGTGACGTATTGAGGACGCGATCAACCTAGCGTTGGCGAACCGATTGCACACTACTCCCCCGTTCTGGAGGCACCGTACCCATGTCTGTCACCCATCCACGCGCCCTGGCCGTCGGCCTCGGCGCCATCCTGCTGGCATCCTGCACCGCCGACGTGCCCTTGGCGCCGAGGGCCGACCAGGCACGGCTTTCGCTCGCGCCAGCCGCCGGCAAGGTCGATGTCTGCCATAAACCCGCCACCGGAGGCAGCGTCCTGGAGATTGGCGTCGCCGGTCTCGCCGATCACCTGGGACACGGCGACTACATCTCCACCCTCATTGTGAGCCATGACCCTAACCAGCCGGCCGACGGTGCGCACTTCGCCACCATCCAGGACGCTCTCGCCGCCGCGCGGGCAAGCCGGGTGGCGGCCGGCGAGGCGCTGGCCGGGGCCTGCCGCATCACCATCCTCGTTTCGTCCGGTACGTACCAGGGCACCATCGGCACGGCGTCCGGCACGCTGGAGCATTTCCCCTTGATGGTGGACATGCCCGACATCACGCTCCATGGCGCGCTCGCCATGGCACTCGACGCCAACGGCCGCGCGACCGGCCAGGGCACCAGCCCCGACGAGACCGTGCTGTCGCCGGTCGAGCCGCTGCCGTTCGATGGCAGCGTCTCCACGCCGATCGTCATCGTCAATGGACACCCCAATGGATCGGCAGGCAACGGGCTGACCGTCGAGGGATTCGTCTTCCAATCGGGCAACGACCCGGCCGTTACCGCGGGTGGACAGGGGGTCCTGGCTCTCCGGGTGACGAGGCTCACCATTCACGGCAACCGCTTCGAGGGCGGATTCACCGAGTCGGTTGATCTCCGTGCGACCAGTGCCGACGTGATCGAGAATCATCTTGGGGGAACCGCCGGGACCTGTGACCTCTGCCTGGCGGGACCGGGGACGTTCAACGCGCACGGCAACCGCCTGCTCGCGGGTGGAATACCGGGTGTGTCGGTAAGTCCTACCGTGGGACTCCCGGTGCCACCTGGCGTCGAACCATACGAGCTGCCCGCGAGCGCCGAAATCTCGGCCGATATCAGGAACAACGAAGTGCAGGACCACCAGCGCATCCCGGTCGGCGTCGGCATTCGGATGGATGCGGTCGGCGTCAGCGCGCCAGACGTCCACGGGACCATCCACGCGATCGTCCAGGACAACGTTCTGGTCAACAACCGGTTCGGCATGATCGTGCACGCTGCCTTCCCGGTGGTTGACACCGATCGTCGCGGCGATGTGGACGTGACGCTTGGCGGCAACGTGTTCCAGGGGAGTTGCCAGACCAACCTGTTCGTGTCATTCGCCCGGCACCAGACGGGTCTGGGCATTGACCCCAAGCCGAAGCCGTACCTGCTCAACTCGACCTTCACTCTGACGCTGAACGGGAACCTGAGCTGGGACGACGTGTGGTTCAGCCATCCGGACGGGTTCGGCAACACACTGATCGTGGATGGCCAGGTGATCCCGAACGGTTCGCGGCAGTTCTATGACGCAGTGGGCTGCCCGGGAACCTCCGGAAGCTGAATAGCTGCGGCATGAGACCCATCCTCGCCGGCGCCCTCTTCAGTGGGCGTCGGCGAGCAAGGTGCGTCCCTTCCCGCAGCTACGGCGACTCCTTTCGAGAACGGGAGTCAGATCGTCCCGGTTTGCGACATTCAGTTCGGCGTCGACCAGCGGTGCACGGTGACACTGTCGCCGATATCGATTGTCGTCAGATCGTCGCCGACTTGCAGCGGACCCGCGTACGTCGTGCGCGTGCGCGCGACAAGGTCCGCGACGCTCGGCGCGGCCACGCGGGCATCCGTGGTCAGCAGCACGATGTGCGTGTACACCGCGAGTCGCGGTCTCGCGCGTGTGAAGACCGTGCCCGCTTCCTCGGGACTCGTGTGGTGATTGAGGATCGGTCGCGCGGCTGGGGAAAGCGAAAGCAGCTCAGGGCGCGCGAGCGCCACTTCGTGAACGAGCACGTCAGTGCCTGTCGCGAAGCGGATGAGGTTCTCGTTGAATCGCGTGTCCCCGGAGATCACCACGGAGTGGCCGGCGTAGTCCACGCGATAGCCCAGCGCGTGCTCCACCCACTTGCCGTGATCCACCGTGAAGGCCGTCACCGTCACGCCGCCTTTCCGATACACCACACCCTGGCCAATCTCGGTGGCCGAAATGGCGACGCCGCGTGGCGGGAGTTTCGCTTCAGCGGTGCGGATGCGGATGTCCGCGGCGTACGCCTGCTCGAGGTGCTCCATCATTGCTCGCGTGCCGGGCGGACCCAATACCACGAATGGCCCGGCGCGATGCCCACTCGGGCCGGCGAGCCAGCCGGTGAGCCAGAGGTCGGGGATGCCAACCGTGTGGTCCGAATGCAAGTGCGTCAGGAAGAGCGCCGACACCTCGCCCAGGGGAATGCCGAGCTGCCAGAGGCGCTGTGACGTACCACGTCCGCAATCAAAGACGAGAATCTGATCGCCGGCCCGGACGAGCGTGCTGGGTCCGAACCGGTCGACGCGCGGTAGCGGATAGCCGGTGCCAAGGAGTGTGACCGCGAGGTGTGATGCCGGCGGGCGCGCCGGCATGGGCGCAGCACCAGTCGAGGAATCCTGGGTCGGTAGAGACGCCGGGAGCATTGTCCCCAGGGCGACGGCAAGCGCAACGACGAATGCGTGTCTCATGCGGCCTGGTATGGCGAGAGCCATGCGCGTGTCCCCTGAGCAGGTTATTCCGACTCTTTCGGCGCTGGCTCGCCATCGGCCAGGGCAAGCTCGGTTGCCACGGCATCCATCTGACGACCGCGCAGTCTGGCCCAGCTCCTCAACGGCAGCGCACCGTACACGACCATCGCCGCTCCGGCGACCAGCACGGTGATGATGCTCGGCGTGTCGGCGGCGAGGTGACCGTTCATCGCGGACGCAATCGACATGACCCCACCGATGCCGGCCATGGCCAGTCCGGCGCCCATCCGGGCGCGGGCCGCGCCTTTCGTCGTTTTCAACCTCAATCGGTGCCCGGTCGCCGTTGGCTCGAGCAGCGCCTGCAGGTTCCCATTCGTCCACTGGCGAAAGTTACCGTGTGCACTCATCGCCCCTCGCGCGTCGAACACCTCGCGCAACCGGACGACCAGTCGCTCCCACTCGGCGTCGGTGAGCCAGCGATCGAGCGCGACCGTCCGCTCCACGCCGATTGGCAATCCCAGGAACCGTCGCAATCCGGCCCGCGGCCGCACGTCCAGCGATCGCGCCGCGCGCGCGACGGCATCCGGCGAAATACCGACCTCGCGGCCGATCTGCTGCAACTCGACCAGCGTGAGGCCATCGTCGCGCGGCGCCTGAAGCGGCGGCACGCGCGGATCCTCCGTAGCGTCCGAGAAGATGGCGGCGATCTCCTCCTCGCTATAGCGCCGATCGGTCATGGTGCCTGTATGATGGCGGAGGGGGCGGTAGGAGGCAACGTTGAGCGCGCTGTGCGCGCCGTGCGCGGCATCGACCCGCAGCAATTGAATTCCCCGGCCCGGTGCTATCTCGGTGAGGTCGAAGCGTGAATGGACGAATGGAGGGGTTTGAGGCGGCCCGTGGAGTGAACAACAGGAACGCCTAGCCATCGCCTCCCTCCGGCTCCTTCATTCGGCCCGCAGTGCCACGTTCGGATCCACTCGCGTTGCCGCCATCGCCGGCACCGCCATCGCGACGAGCGCCACGATTACGAGTACCGCGGCCACCGCCGCGTACACCACCGGATCCCGCGGGGACTCATTGAACAGGAGCGTCGCCAACCATCGTCCTGCCCACACCGCGGTGGCGCTGCCGAGCAGCACGCCGGTGATCACCAGGCGCAGGCCACCGCGTACGACGAGCCGCAGCACGTGTCCGCGCGAGGCGCCGAGTGCCAGGCGGACGCCGATCTCGCGACGCCGCTGTGCGACGCCGTAGGCGATCACGCTGTACAGGCCGACCGCCGCGAGTGCGAGCGCGAGCACACCGAACGAGACGAACATCGTCGCGCCGAGGCGCCAGCTCTCCATCTCCGGGGCGACCATCGCGCGCAGCGGTGTGGCCGTGAGATACGCCGCACCCGGCATCACCTGCTGCATCCCGCGGCGCACGCGTTCCGCGTAGTCAGCCGCGTCACCCGACACACGCACCAGCAGCATCCCGGTGGGCTCCGCGTACTGAGCCATCGGCAAATAATAGGTGTACTGGCGCGCGCTGCGCAGCGAGCGGACGCGCAGGTCTTCGGCGATGCCGATCACGGTGGTGCACGGCATCGTGTCGGCGTCGATGCGGATGCACTTCCCGAGCGGATTCTGTCCGGGCCAGAGCGCGGCCGCC
>DATNDS010000168.1:0-5707 GCA_035553215.1 Gemmatimonadaceae bacterium | reverse complement strand
GCCGCGATCAATGGCGGCGTCAGAGTCGATTGATTTTCGCCAGCCGACTGCTGCCAGGCACCAGCTACCGTGGTTTAACCAGTGACTGAAACGAGACAGGATTCCAGGATCGACAGGATGAACAGGATTGATTCTCACGGTGCCGTTCCAAAAGCATTCGCCATCGTTCAGCGAACAGACCGAAGCTTTGGGGATCGGCTCCCAACAATCCTGTTAATCCCGTAAATCCTGAAATCCTGTCTTCCTTTAGAAATCAAAGGGGTGCATGAAACGATCAATCGCGATCAATGGGGTCAGAGTCGATTGATTTTCAATCGACTCTGACCCCATTGATCGCTGATCTAATAATTTACTTTATCCGTGTGCTACAAGTAATTGTGTGACACACTATTGCGCATGTGACATTAAGTGACTTATAAGGCATGACGTCGGTCGCTCTTCTCACCTCAGTCTCGTCTGTCCCCACTCGCCCGGATCAATGGGGTCAGAGTTGATTGATTTTCAATCGACTCTGACCCCATTGATCCCACGAACTGCTCCTCCTCCGTGCTCCCCGAGAGCGCTGCCGTGGACGCCTGCCCTCCGCTCACCGCCTGCAGCACCTGGTCGAAGTACCCCGTCCCCGCCTCGCGCTGGTGCTTCGTTGCCGTGTACCCATCGGCTTCCCGCGCGAACTCCCCCGCCTGGATCCGGACGTAGGCCGGCATCCCCTGCTCCCGGTACGCCGCGGCCAGATCGAACGTGTGATAGTTGATGAGATGCCACCCGGCCAGGGTGATGAACTGGAACTTGTAGCCCATCGCGCCCAGCTCCCGCTGGAACGTGGCGATCTGCCCGGCATCGAGATGCGTCTGCCAGTTGAACGATGGCGAACAGTTGTACGCCAGCATTTTCCCGGGAAACTTCCCATGCACGGCTTCGGCGAACGCGCGCGCTTCAGCCAGGTCGGGCTTCGCTGTCTCGAACCAGAGGAGATCCGCGTACGGTGCGTACGCGAGCGCGCGGGCGATGATGGATTCCATGCCGCTGCGAACGACAAAATAGCCTTCGGCCGTGCGTTCGCCCGTGGTGAACTCGCGGTCACGCTCGTCGATGTCGCTCGTGAGCAGCGTCGCGGAGAGTGCGTCCGTGCGCGCGACCAGGATCGTCGGCACGCCCGCCACGTCGGACGCGAGACGCGCGGCGTTGAGCGTACGCACGAATTGCGCGGTAGGCACGAGCACCTTCCCGCCCATGTGTCCGCATTTCTTCTCGGCCGCGAGCTGGTCCTCGAAGTGCACGCCGGCCGCGCCGGCCTCGATCATGCCCCGCATGAGCTCGAAGGCGTGCACCGGACCGCCGAATCCCGCTTCGGCGTCAGCCAGAATCGGCGCCATCCAGTAGCGCCCATTCCTGCCCTCCACGTGCTCGATCTGGTCAGCGCGCAGCAGGGCATTGTTGAGCCGCCGCACCAGCGCGGGCACGCTGTTCGCCGGGTAGATGCTCTGATCGGGATACGTCTGTCCCGCGAGATTTGCGTCCGCCGCGACCTGCCATCCGCTCAGGTAGATCGCCTGCAGCCCCGCCTTCACCATCTGCACCGCCTGCGCGCCGGTGAGTGCCCCGAAGGTGTGCACGTACCCGCTCTGGCCGAGCAAGGCCCAGAGCCGTTCGGCGCCCAGGCGTGCCAGCGAATGCTCCACGTGCACGGACCCGCGCAGCCGCACGACGTCCCCGGCCGTGTAGCTGCGTTGAATGCCGCGCCAGCGTGGCGCCGTGGTCCACTCCCGCGTGAGCTCAGCAGCCTGAGTGACGGAGTCCGTGGCGCTCATCCCGTTGCTCCTGTGTCGTCGTCGGCATCCGGCAGCAGCCGCGATGCCGGAATGGTCAGAAACTCGACGAACGCGTCGCCGAGTACGAGGTTGTCGAGCAGCGTTGCCGCGGCGTCCAGATGCGTCGCGCCGCCACCCGGCATTCGCGCGAGCGTGTCGAGCTCCTCGCGGACGATCCGCGCATAGAGATCCCGCGTCAGCACGCCGCCATCGGCCAGCGGCACATTCGCGTGCAGCCACTGCCAGAGCTGGGCGCGCGATATTTCCGCCGTGGCCGTGTCTTCCATGAGGTTGTTGATCCCGACTGCACCCTGCCCGCCCAGCCACGCGTTGAGATACTGCAGCGCGACGCTCACGTTGAGTCGTACGCCGGCGAGCGTCACGGCGCCGCCTGGCACGCGAAAGTCCTGCAACTCCGCGGCCGACACGTGCACCTCGCTGCGCAGCCGCTCCTTCTGGTTCGGCCGCGTGCCGAGTACCGCATCGAAGGCCGCGCGCGCCACCGGCACCAGATCGGGATGCGCCACCCATGTGCCATCGAATCCGTCGCCGGCCTCGCGCACCTTGTCGTCACGCACGCCGGCGAAGGCGATCTCGTTCAACCGGGCGTCCTTCCGGCTCGGAATGAACGCGGCCATTCCGCCAATTGCGTGCGCGCCGCGCCGGTGGCAGGTCCGCACCAGCAGCTCGGTGTAGGCGCGCATGAACGGGACGGTCATGGTGATCTGCGCGCGATCCGGCAGCACGCGGTCGCGCCGCGTACTGAATTTCTTGATGATGCTGAACATGTAATCCCACCGTCCCGCGTTCAGCCCCGCGCAGTGGTCGCGCAATTCGTGGAGGATCTCGTCCATCTCGAACGCCGCGAGGATGGTCTCGATGAGCACCGTCGCGCGGATGCTGCCGCGCGGAATGCCAAGCGCTTCCTGCGCCGCAAGGAAGACATCGTTCCAGAGGCGTGCTTCGAGATGGCTCTCGAGCTTGGGCAGGTAGAAATACGGACCGGCACCGCGACGCAGCAGTTCCTGCGCGTTGTGGAACATGAACAGCCCGAAGTCGAACAGACTCGCGGAAACCGGCTCTCCGTCCACCTGAAAATGCCGTTCCTCGAGGTGCCAGCCGCGCGGCCGGACCAGCAGCACCGCAGTGCGATCCGCCAGCGTGTACTCGCGCCCGTCGGCGCTGGTGAACGCCAGCGTGCCGCGCACCGCGTCCATGAGATTGGCCTGGCCTTCGACGACGTTCTGCCACGTGGGCGAGAGCGAATCCTCGAAGTCCGCCATGAAGCACTGCGCCCCGGAATTGAGCGCGTTGATCATCATCTTCCGGTCCGTGGGTCCGGTGATCTCCACGCGCCGGTCCTGCAACAGCGATGGCGTGGCCGCAACCACCCAATCGCGCTCCCGGACGGACGCGGTCTCGGACAGAAAGTCGGGATTTGCGCCGCGATCCAGCGCGCGCTGGCGCTCCTGGCGGCGCTCGAGCAACGCGGCCCGTTCGGGTCCGAACTGGCGCTGCAGCGCCGACACGAACATCAGCGCGTCGGGCGAGAGTACGCGGAAGTACGCCGGCATCATTGGGCGTACCGTCACGCCTCGCGCCACGCTGCTCGCAGCGGCGGGGATCACCGGCGCGTTATCACGGGTATCAGTTGCGTCGTTCATGGTCATGGTGGTGCAGTTTATCCAGTGTGCGGCACCCGGTCACTACCCGGACGGACAGGACTTCGCGCCCGTCGGGAGAGGACGCGCCCACCTGTCCCATGCAACGACCGCGCCGCGCGCCGGCGGTGGTTCCACCAGTCTGCCGCTTTACAGGGTGGCCGCCATGCCCCTAATTCTCAGTCGACGACCTCATCTTCCGGATCTCGATGCGTGACGACACCGTTCTGATCATCGACGACGAGCCGCAGATCCGCCGCGTGGTGAGGAACGCGCTGCAGCTCGAAGTGGCTCGTGTGCTCGAAGCGGCAACGGGGGGACAGGGCATCAGTGTTGCCGCGGCCGAAGCTCCCGCGCTCATCGTGCTCGACCTCGGTCTTCCCGACGCGGCCGGCGTGGACGTCTGCCGCGAGCTGCGCAAATGGTCCACCGCTCCCATCGTCGTGCTCTCGGCGCGCCATTCGGATCAGGAGAAGGCGTTGCTGCTCGACACCGGCGCCGATGACTACGTGACGAAACCGTTCAGCACGGTGGAATTCACCGCGCGCATCCGCGCAAACCTGCGGCGGGCGCAGGCCGCGCAGATCGCCAGACAGGCGCAGCCCATGATGGTTGGTGACCTCGTGGTGGAGCTGGCGGCACGTACGCTGCGCCGCGGCGCCACGGCCATCCACCTCACGCCCATCGAGTGGGAACTGCTCCGGACCTTCGTCACGCAGGCGGGGCGCACCCTCACGCACCAGCAGCTCTTCACCGCCGTGTGGGGGCGCGCCTTCGGCGACCCGCAGCAGTACCTGCGCGTGCACGTGGCCAATTTGCGTCGCAAGATCGAACGGGACGCGGTCCGTCCGCAGCTCATCGTCACCGAGCCCGGAGTCGGCTACCGCTTCGAGATGCCGCGCTGAATGCGCTCGCCGCTCCCCCGCTGGTTCCCCCCGTGGCTCTTCTGGGGAGTCGTGCTCGTGGGGGTCACCGTCGGCATGATCGTCTTTCGCAGCGCGCTGGATCAGGCGCACGTGGCGCTCATCTACCTGCTCGTGGTGCTGGGCGCCAGCGTGAGCGGCGGCCGCGTGGTGGGCATTGTGCTCGCGTGCACCGGCTTTGCTCTCATCGACTACTTCTTCCAGGCGCCGTTCTCCACCTTCACGGTGGGCAAACGGCCCGACTGGCTGGTGCTCGTGGCCTTTCTGGCCACGGCCGTCGTGGCCACGCAGCTGCTGGCCCGGGCGAGTGCCCAGGCCGACGCCGCGCGCCGGCGCGCGGATGAAATCGACCGGCTGTCGTCGCTCGGCGCGGAGACGCTGAGCGTCGGCCGCGCGGAGGATGCACTCACCGCCATCGCCAAGGTGATTCGCGACACGATCGGCGCGGCGATCTGCGAGATCCACGTGCGGCACACGGATCGCGACATGCTCACCCGGGCCGCGAGCGTCGGCGTCACGCCGGCCACGCAGGACGGCGACGTGGGCGCCACGCTCGTGACGTGGGTCGCGCAGCATGGTCGCGCGGCGGCCGTGCGCCAGGACGGCTCCATCTTCCGGGCAAGTGAAGACCCTGGCGCGGGAATGACGCTCGCGGCATCGCTCCCCGATGCGAGAGCGCTGCTGCTCCCGCTCATCGTGCACGAGCGCACCGTGGGAGTGCTCCGGCTTGCCGATGCCAAGGCCATTTCGCTCGACGCCGGGCAGCGCCGCTTTCTCTCGGCGCTCGCGTACTACGCCGCACTGGGTGTGGAGCGCGTGCGGCTGGTGGCGGAAGCGGAACACGCCGAGGCGCTGCGCGAAGCGGACAGCCTCAAGGACGCGCTGCTCGCGTCGGTGTCGCACGACCTGCGCACGCCGCTCACGACGATCAAGGCACTGGCGCACGACATCGCGACCGCGGGCGACGAGCGCGCGGCGACCATCGAGCAGCAGGCGGACCGGCTGAACCGGATGGTGGCCGACCTGCTTTCGCTCTCGCGGCTCAACGCGGGCGCGCTGCCGGTGCGCACGGAGCTCAACGCCGCCGAGGATCTCGTGGGCGCTGCGATCCAGCAGGTGTCGGGCACTCTCAACGGCCGCGAGGTGCTGGCGTCCATCGAGTGGTCGGAACCGGTGCTCGTCGGGCGCTTCGACTTCGTGCACTCACTCAGGATTCTCGTGAATCTCATCGAGAATGCCGTGAAGTATTCGCCGGACAGCGCGCCGGTGGAAATCGCGGTGAAGCGCGCGGGACACGCCCTGCTCATCACTG
>DATNDS010000167.1:0-25737 GCA_035553215.1 Gemmatimonadaceae bacterium | reverse complement strand
CGCGCCGCTTCGCCGAGCACGGCTTTCGGAGCGTGACCGTGCGCGACATCTGTCGTGACGCGAACGCGAACGTCGCCGCGGTGAACTATCACTTTGGCGGCAAGCTCGGACTGTATCGCGAGGTGGTGCGCGGCGCGGTCGACGGCATGCGCGAGACGGGAGAGCTGACGATGATGGCCAGTCCGGATCTGCCGGCCGCGGATCGCCTCCGTTTCTACGTGCGCACGTACCTGCCGCGCCTCGCCAGCCGCGACAGCCGCGCGGCGTGGATTCACAAGCTCATGCGACACGAAAATTCCGAGCCCACACCGCTTGCGCCGTGGATCGCCGAACAGGCAATCCTGCCCCGCATTGAATATCTGGGAGGGCTCGTCGCGGAACTGCTGCACTGCGAGGGGACAGACCCGCGTGTGCGGCGGTGCGTGATGAGCATCCAGGCCCAGTGTCTCTTCTACGCACCAAACCGCTTTCGCGCCGCGGCACTGCCGGAGGATCCGGCCGAGGCCAGCCCCGAGGCGCTGCGCGCCGTGGCCGACCACATCGCCGAATTCTCGCTCGCGGGCATCCGCCGCGTGGCGAGGCGCGGGTAGCAGCAGGAGTATCCTATCACTGGATTGGCCGGTCTGGCTATGCCGCCGCTATTCCTCCCGCTGGCGCCGTTTGCATGCTGCTGCCGTGCCGCCGCTCACTGCGGTGCCGGAAATGCGAGTGGCACACTGAATCGTACACGAGAGCTCTGCTCTGACTGGTGCCCCTTGCGAGAATTCTCGATGTCTGCCGCTCGCATGCCCATCGCGATGACGCCGATTTTCGCCTTTTGCGCCGGCTCCTGAGTCACCGCAACGGCGACGTCGAATTTCACGAGCTGCGTCGGCAGCCGCGACATGATCTCGATCAGGCTGGCCGCGCTCCCTTGCTGCGGCTCGGGGAGGGGCGATAGCGACGCGATCCGCGCTCCCTGCTCAGCGACGATGCCCTGCGCCTGCACTACGCCGTTGACGAGCTGTACGAGTACATCCCGTACGAAGTCTCCCAGCTCCATCATGCGCCCTCCACTCGTGTGGGTTGCGTCGAAACTGGGAGACCGCTCGCGGATTGGAAAGGAGCCTTGCCTTCACGTGCGGCTGAAGCACGTCCGGCAGGCGTACCGGATGGGATGATGGCCCACAGGCGTCGTCAGATGTGAATCACCCGCCCCATCGCGTCCAGCGCCGCTTCGCCCACGGCCTCTGACAGCGTGGGGTGTGCGTGAATGGGCAGCTCCACTTCCTCGATCGTCAGCTCGTTCTCGCGCGCCGACACCAGCTCGGCGAGCAGCTCGGTGGCGTGCGCACCGATGATGTGGGCACCGAGGATTTCGCCGTACTTCGGGTCCACGAGGACCTTCACGAAGCCTTCGGTGGTGCCCGCCGTGCGCGCGCGCCCGTTCGCGGAAAAGGGAAACTTCCCCACCTTGTAGGGAGTGTTCTTCTCCTTGAGCCGCTGCTCCGTGGCGCCCACGGACGCCACCTCCGGATGACAGTATGTGGCGTTGGGCACGTTGTCGTAATTCACGAGGTGCACGTGTGGCTGGCCCGCCAGCAGCTCCGCCAGCACCACCCCTTCGCGCGATCCCTTGTGCGCCAGCATGGGCGGGCCCGCGACGTCACCGATCGCGAAGATGCCGGGTGCGCTCGTCTCCATGCGCTCGTTGATCCGGATGAAGCCGCGTTCCGTGAGCTGCACGCCGGCTTCCTTGAGCCCCAGCTCTTCCACGTTGGGGGCACGACCCGCGGCCACGAGCACCTTCTCCACGGTGAGCTCCTTCTTCGCGCCGCCCGATTCAACGGAGAGCGTCACCGCGTCCTTCTTCACGGTTGCGCCGGAGACGCGGGCGCCCGTGATCACCTCGATCTTGCGCTTCTTGAAGCTGCGCCCCAGCTCCGCCGAGACTTCCGTATCCTCGAGCGGCAGCAGGGCAGGGAGCACTTCCAGCAGCGTGACCTGCGTGCCGAACGAGCTGAAGACGTCGGCGAATTCGCACCCCACGGCGCCGGCGCCGATCACCGCCAGCGTCTTCGGTGCCTTCTCCAGCACGAGCACATCATCCGACGAGAGGACCGTCGTCCGGTTCAGCTCCAGTCCGATCTGCGGGAGTCCGCGCACGCGCGATCCGGTGCTGATCACGACCGCCTTCTTCGCCTCGTGCTTCTCCTCCTTGCCATCGGCGCTCTTCACGGTCACGGTCCGGCCGCCGGAGAGGCGGCCCGTGCCCTTGAGCCACGTGATCTTGTGCTTCTTGAAGAGGAACTCCACGCCCTTGGAGTTCTGCTGGCTCACGGCGCGAGAGCGCTTCATCGCCACGCCGTAGTCGAACGAGACCTTGTCCACCTTCACGCCAAAGTCGCCCGCGTGCTCCATCTGGTGCGCGAGCGACGCGCTCTCGAGCAGCGCCTTGGCCGGGATGCATCCCCAGAGCACGCACGTGCCGCCCAGCCCTTCGCGCTCGACCACCGCGGTGGAGAAGCCGAGCTGCGCACAGCGAATGGCGCCCACGTATCCCGCGGGGCCGGCGCCAAGAAAAATCACGTCGAAGGTTGCCATGGTTCCGATTACGAGTGGTAGTGGAGTGGGGGCTGCGCGGTCGTCACGGGTTGCCGAATGCTCCTCGCCGTCATCAGCTGCCGGCGACCATCATCAACGGATTCTCCAGCATTTTCCGCAGCCCCTGGAGAAAGCGTGCGCCCAGGGCGCCATCGATCACGCGGTGATCGCAGCTCATGGTGAGCCGCAGGCGCTTGCGTATCACCACCGTGCCATTCAGCACCACGGGTTTGTCCTCGACGGCGCCGACGGCAATGATGCCTGCTTCCGGCGGATTGATGATCGCCGTGAACTGATCGATGCCGAACATGCCGAGATTCGACACCGAGAACGTGGACCCGGTGTATTCCTCGGGCGTAAGCCGGCGCGCCCGCGCACGCTCCGCCAGTTCGCGCGACTCGCGCGCGATCTGCAGCAAGCCCTTCGTGTCGGCGTCGAAAATCACCGGCGTGATCAGGCCCTCATCAATGGCGACCGCCATGCCCACATGGACGCGGTTGAACTGCCGGATGCGATCGCCGAGCCAGTGCGCATTGACTTCGGGGTGCTGCGCGAGCGCCGTGGCGACGGCCTTCAGAATGATGTCGTTGAACGAGACCTTGAACTCCGCGCCCTGCGCCGCCATGGCCTCGCGCATCTCGGCGACGCGCGTGAGGTCCACTTCGCTGGTGAGGTAGAAGGTCGGGATCGGTCCAATGGATTCGGCGAGCCGTTTCGCGATCGTCTTGCGAATCTGCGTGAGCGGCACATCGGTGAAGTCCTCGCCGGGCGCCGCAGCGCGCCTGACTGCTGCGCCCCCGGGCGTACCCGCAGCCACAGCCGCTGCCGGCGCCACGGCCGCGACGCCGCCGGCCAGCGCGGCATCGATGTCGCGACGAATGATGCGGCCACCCGGGCCGCTGCCCTGGAGCTGTTGCAGGTCGAGCCCGCGTTCCGACGCGAGCCGTCTGGCGAGGGGCGATGAGCGTTGCCGCTCGCCATTGCCGCCGGCAAGAGGCGGCTGCGTGACAGCCGGTGCCGCCGGCGGGGCCGCCGGCGCCGGCGCGCTCGCGCCTGGCGGCGCGGGTGCCGCCGGTGCCGCCGGAGCTGCCGGAGCTGCCGGAGCTGCCGGAGCAGGTGCTGCGGTTGACGCCGCCGGAGTTGGCGCGGGTTGTGCCGGCGCCGAGGGAGCCGCAGGCTGCGCGGGTGCTGCGGCCGCCTGCGCCTGCGCCACAAGCGCACTGATGTCCTCGTCCGCCGCGCCGATGACGCCGAGCAACTGACCCACCGGCGCCGTTCCGCCTTCCTCGATGAGCCGCTTGCGCAACACGCCGTCGCCGCGCGCCACGAGGTCCATTACCGCCTTGTCGGTCTCGACTTCAGCAAGCACGTCTCCCTTGGCGACCTGGTCTCCTTCATTCCTGTTCCACTTGACCAGTCGCCCTTCCTCCATCGTGGGAGAGAGCGCTTCCATTACGATCTTGGTGGGCATTCTGGTTGCTGGTTACTCGTCGCTGGTAGCTGGTTTAAAGACGGTAGCTCGTCGCGGGTGGCTGGTCACTGGCAGGGCGTGGGGAGCCCAGCTACCAGGAACCAGCTACCAGCTACCGCCTCACAAGTACATCACTTGCTTCACCGCCGCGATGGTCTTCGGGAGGTCGGGCTTGGCCGCGCGTTCCAGGTTCTTGGCGTACGGCATCGGCACATCCTCCTGGTGCACGCGCAGGACGGGCGCATCCAGATCGTCGAAGCATTCACGCTGGATGACATCCGCAATCTGGGCGCCCATGCCGGCCACTTCCCACCCTTCCTCCAGTACGACCGCGCGATTGGTCTTGCGGACACTGGCGGCAATTGATTCGATATCCATGGGACGCACCGTGAGCAGGTCCACCACGTCCACGTGAATCCCTTCCTTCGCGAGCTGGTCGGCGGCCTGCAGCGCCACGTGAATCATCTTGCCGAACGTGATGATGCTGCAGTGGTCGCCCTCGCGCTTCACCTGCGCCTTGCCCAGCGGAATGAAATACTCCTCCTCGGGCACCTCGCCCTTGAGGTTGTAGAGCATTTCGCCTTCGAGCACCACCACCGGATTCTCATCACGGATCGCGGTCTTGAGCAGCCCCTTGGCGTCGTACGGCGTACCGGGCGTGACGACCTTGAGACCGGGGATGTGCGCCAGCCACGACTCCCACGACTGCGAGTGCTGCGCCGAGAGCTGCAGCGCGGCACCGTTCGGCCCGCGGAACACGATGGGGATGTTGTACTGTCCGCCGGACATGTAGAGCATCTTGGCCGCCGCGTTCACCACCTGGTCGAGCGCGAGGAGCGCGAAATTCCACGTCATGAACTCGATGATCGGCCGCAACCCTACCATGGCGGCGCCCACGCCCACGCCCGCGAAGCCCAGCTCGGTGATCGGCGTATCCACCACGCGCATCTCGCCGAACTCCTGCAGCAGCCCCTTGGACACCTTGTACGCGCCCTGATAGACGCCGACTTCCTCGCCCATGATGAAGACGCGATCGTCGTGCCGCATCTCTTCACGAAGCGCCTGGTTCAGCGCGTCGCGGTACGTGATGATTGCCATTGCAGGATGAACGGAGTTGGATGAGCGTTCGTGCCCGGCCGCTCAGCGCGCGGTGGCAGCGGTCGCGATCGCGGGCTCGCCTACCGGCGCGCTTTCGGCATAGACATCTTCGTGCAGGGTGTCCAGCGTGGGCTCGGGGCTCGCGTCGGCGAAGTTGTAGGCATCCTCGACGGTCGCCTTGAGCTCCTCGTCGAGCTTCGTCATGTCCGCGTCGGACCACTCGCCGCGCTTTTCCATGTCGGTGCGCAACAGCGCGATCGGATCGCGCTTCATGTGCTCCTCGAGTTCCTCCTTGGAGCGATACGTACCGCTCACCGCGTCGGACATGGAGTGTCCCATGAAACGGTACGTGCGCACCTCGACGAGCGTGGGGATGTGCTCGCTCCGGGCACGCTGCACGGCGCGCTGCGTCGCCGCGCGTACCGCCATCACGTCCTGTCCGTCCACCACTTCATTCGGCATGTCGTATGAGCAGGCACGCTCGGCGATGTCGTTGATGGCCGACGCGCGCTCGAGCGCCGTGCCCATGCCGTAGCGGTTGTTCTCGATCATGTAGATCACGGGGAGCTTCCAGAGCGCAGCCATGTTGAGCGCCTCGTGGAACGCGCCGCCGTTCACCGCCGCCTCACCGAAGAAGCAGAGACACACCTGGTCGCCGCCGCGATACTTGATGGCGAACCCCACGCCGGTGGCGAGGGGGATGTGCCCGCCCACGATGCCGTGACCGCCCAGGAAATTCAGGTTGCGATCGAACAGGTGCATCGAGCCGCCCTTTCCGTGCGAGCTGCCGTCGGAGCGGCCGAAGAGCTCCGCCATGATCGTGCGCGGCGTCATGCCGCGCGCCAGCGCCTGGCCGTGGTCGCGGTAGCTGCCGATCACGTAGTCGTCGTCGCGCAGCACCGAGATGGCGCCAACGCCAACGGCTTCCTGTCCGATGTAGAGATGGCAGAACCCGCCGATCTTGCCGAGCGCGTACGCCTCGGCCGCGCGCTCCTCGAATCGGCGGATGAGCAGCATCTGCTGCATGAGCTCGCGGCGGAGCTGCGTGTCGGTGGACTCGGATTTCTTTCGGACCATGATATGTTCGTCGCCAAAGATTCCATGGATGATCAACTACCAGCTACCAGCTACCAGCTACCAGCAACCAGCAACCGCTTCTAAACCAGCAACCAGCTACGAGCAACCAGCTTCCAGCTGCTCCCTCGCATGGTAGCTGGACCGTACCAGCGGCCCCGCTTCGACGTGGCGAAACCCCATCTCCATGCCCGCGTCCCGCAATGCGCGGAATTCGTCGGGGGTGTAGTAGCGGTCGAGCGCAATGTGACTCTCCGACGGGCGGAGATACTGGCCCAGCGTCAGCAGGTCCACGCCGACCGCGCGCAGGTCGCGCATCGTCGCATGGATCTCCTCCACCGTTTCGCCCATGCCGAGAATGATGCCCGACTTGGTTGGAATGTCGGGCGCGGCGCGTTTCACGAAGCGGAAGATGTTCAGCACGCGCTCGTAGCGTCCGCCCGGACGGCAGCGCTTGTAGAGACGCGGCACCGTTTCCGTGTTGTGATTGTAGATGTCGGGACGCGCATCGAGCACGGTGCGAATCGAGGCCTCGTTTCCCTGGAAGTCGGGAACGAGCACCTCCACGGAACAGTCGCTCAGCCGTGCCCTGATCTGCCGGATCGTCTCGGCGAACACCCATGCACCGAAATCCGGCAGGTCGTCGCGGTCCACGGACGTGATGACAGCGTGTTGCAGCCCCATCTCCGCCACCGCCGCGGCGACGCGCTCGGGTTCCGCCGTGTCGTACGCGGGCGGGCGGCCGTGCGCCACGGCGCAGTACGCGCAGTTCCGCGTGCAGACGTCGCCCAGCACCATGAACGTCGCGGTGCCGTGTTCCCAGCACTCGCCGATGTTCGGACAGTGCGCCTCCTCGCAGACTGTGTGCAGATCCAGATCCCGCATGAGGTGCCGGAGCCGGGCGTAGTTCTTCCCTCCCGGCGGCCGGATCCTGAGCCAGCCCGGCTTCCGCTCGGGGAGTGGCGCCGCGCGGTGGCGTCCGATGATCTGGTAGAGGGTGTCGGGCATGACTTGAGGGCGAGGGCCACGGGTTCAGCGCTGTTCCGGGCTGCGCACTGCGGCGCTCGCGGATCGCGGCTGATGCAACCGGCGGAAAGCTATCCCTTTGCCGCGGCGAAAGGTAGCTGGCTAACCGTCTATATTACTTTAGACAGTTACTGGACTTCCGCTGAACCGGGACACCGAGAACGGTGACAGGTCCAGTGCCGGCACCTCTCCCGCGATGAGCGCGGCCACGCATTCGCCGCTCAGGGGACCCAGCAGGATACCGTTGCGCGAATGCCCGCAGGCGTAATAGAGCGCGTCCATGTCGGGATCGGGGCCAAGGATCGGGAGCAGGTCCGGAGTCACCGGGCGGAGCCCGCTCCAGCGGTCCAGCGTGCGCGCCGCTGCCAGCGCGGGGCAGATGGAGCCCGCCGTCGCGCTCAGCTGGGCCAGCCCCTCCGCTGTGGTATGCGACTCGAATCCGGCGTGCTCCATGGTGGAACCGACTACCGAGCGGGCCGAATCCCGCGGAACGACGTACCCATGGCCGCAGTACGCCACGTGCCGGAGCGGCGCGGCGTCCAGGGAGATCATCTGGCCGCGAACCGGCTCCACAGGAAGCGATCGGGGCAGCCCCGCCAGCCCCGGCGTCCATGCGCCCGCCGCCACGACCACGATCCCCGCGTCCACGGTCGCGCCCGACGACAGTCGTACTGTGGGCCGCACCCCGTCGAGCTCCACCCCGGTTGCCGCCTCGTCCACCATGGCAATGCCGGGGTTCGACTCGGCCATCATGTGCAGGGCACGCACGAGCTCCACGTTGTCCACTGCGCCATCGAGCGGATAGAGCACGGCGCCCGCCACGGGGGCGAGGGCCGGTTCCAGATCACGGAGCTGCGCCGTGGTGAGCCACTCGGCGCCATTGCTGAACGGCGCGCTCCGGCGACGCGCGGCATCCTCGGGGTCGGCGAAGAGTTCCAGGACCCCCTCGCGATTGAGCGGTACCATGGTTCCCGTCACTTCGGCCAGCGCCTCGATGTAGCTCGGGTAGAGGTCGCGGGCGGCGAGGGCGAACGCGGTGGCCGGACCGGTGCCGCTTTCCATGCCGGGCGCGAGCATGCCCGCCGCGGCGCGCGACGCTTCTCCCGGATGATGGGTGGAGATCAGGGTGACATTCGCTCCGCGCGCGGCGAGCGCGGCGGCGGTGGCGAGTCCCACGAGCCCGGCGCCAACGATCGCGACGTCGCCGCCCGGCATGACAACGGTGGCCATACAGGGGACACTACGCGGCCGGCTCGCTCAATGAAACCCCCACCACTGGCGGATCGTACTGTCTATCGGGACAATTCACACTCGCCATCTGCGAGGAGCACTGCACATGCTGCGTACCATTCTGTCGATTGGCATTCTGGCCATCGTGGGACTTTTCCTGCTGAAGCTCGCCTTCGGCATTTTCGCAGGGCTGTTCGCTCTGCTGTTGCCGCTGCTGTTCTTCGCGCTCAAGCTCGCGGTGGTGGGCGGCGTGTTGTATCTGGTCGTGCGCGTGGTGAGTCCGGACACCGCGAAGCGGCTGCGGGAGAAGTTTGGGAGATCGTGAAATGGTAGCTGGTCGCTGGTTGCTGGTCGCTGGTTGCTGGTCGCTGGTTTAAAGACGGTAGCTGGTAGCTGGTAGCTGGTAGCTGGTAGCTGGTGACTGGTGGCTGGCAATTGCGTGAAGCGAGTGGACGATGCCGCAGGCCGTTCCCGCCAGGACCAACGCCCCGGCAAGCGCCGGGGTGCGGTGCAGCCGCACTGCACTGCGTTCCGCCCCGCCAGCTACCAGCAACCAGCCACCAGCTACCGTCTTTAAACCAGCTACTAGCCACCAGCTACCGTCTTTGAACCAGCCAACGCCCAAGCCAGCAGCGGCACCATGATCTCATGGTGTCCCGTGATCTCGTAGCCCTTCCCGCCCTCCAGCGTGGGGCGTTGCACAACGTTCACGCGCGGGCGGTAGTGGCGCACCATGTCCATGTCGCACGTCGTGAAGTGCGTCGGTCGCCCGTCGTGCAGATTCCGCGCGATGGTCAGCGCCTTGAGGAAGACCTCCGGAAGGATCACCGCACTACCGAGATTCAGTACGACGCCGCCGTCATGCAGGCCGCCCAGGGCGTGCGCCAGCCGGCGGAAGTCGCGGTGGCTCGTGTCGCCAATCGCGGCGCCGTTCGCGGCCGGATGCTGGTGAATGATCTCGGCGCCGATGGCTGCATGTACGGTGACCGGCACGCCGAGCCGGTACGCGCCGAGCATGAGTGACAGCTCGGGGTGCGCGAGATCGCCGCGTGCATCGAGCGCGCGCATGAGCGACTCGCCCATCCCCCACTGCTCGGTCATGCCGCGCACGAACGCCTCGTTCATGCCGCGCCCCGTTTCCTCGGACATGCCGAAGGTGCCGTCGCGGAGACCCGCGGCCACGTCTTCCGATGTGCCGCCCCAGCGCGCGATCTCGTAGTCGTGGATGGCGGCCGAGCCGTTGAGCGCGAAGTGCGTGACGATGCCGCGCCGCGCGAGATCGACGAGCACGGGTGCCAGGCCCGTCTTCACCACGTGGCCGCCCAGCATCACGATCACCGCGCGCTGGCCCGCCGCTTCCTTGATGGCGCGCACGACCGCGAGAAAATCCCGCGCCACGAGAATGTCGGGGAGCGAATGCAGGAACGCGCCGACGGAGTGGTCGTCGCCCGGGGGCGACGCGAACTCCTCGGCGCGCACCTTGTTCGGACGCCGGGCGATCGGGACCGTGCGAACGGCCGAGAGATCGGCCTCGTCCGCCGCTACTTCGCGCTCGCGGCTTCGGTGTTCGGAGGGCGGAACGATGTGAGGTAGAGGTCGAGGGTCTTGAGAACCGGAATCTTCGCCTTGAACTGCACCATCATGCGCCGGCTGTCATCGGTGAGCCACATCTCCGCTTCGCCGCCTTCCGCGAACAGGCCGCCCGACTTGATGATCGGCTGGATGACGACCGTGTTGAACGTGCCCGCGGGCACGGTCACGGTTTCGCGGCGCAATACCTTCACGATGACCGGATTCTTGTCCGGGCGGAAGTAGCGCTGGAAGGTGTACGTCTGCCCCACCTCGAGTGGCACCGTGCGCACGAAGTAGAGAAACGATGCATCATCGAGCGGATCGGACACGCTGGCTTTCATCGTGTCGCCCTTCTGCTGCATCAGGCTGCGCTCGGGGTAGATGTCGTAGTAGCGCTTCGTGTGGTAATTGACCTCGTTGATGGTCTGGATGAACCGCCGCGACGAGAGCGTGCTCTTGTCGAACCAGCTCTCCAGCACATCGTCCACCTTGAACATGAGGAATCCGCCCTTCACGGTGAACATGGCGTGATAGGTGGAGTGCCCCTGTACGCTCTCCGTGTCCATCACGGCCATGCGTCCCGTCCCGACCTTGGCGCCGCCAACGGCCACGATGTAATCCAGTTGCTCGCCCACGCCAAAGGGCACCACCGCCTGCGTCGTGGCTGGCGCCTTCGGAAATGCCGCGACCGGCGACTGCGCGGACGCGGGCGTGGCCGCAAAGGCGCAGGCCGATGCCAGCGCGAGTGTGGCGAGGCCGGAGAACATCGCGTGACGATTCATGACTTCTATGCAGTGACCCGTCGCGCGCGTTGCGCGCGGCTGAATCGGTACAGATCCATGGCGTCCGCGAGAGGACGCACGCGCGTGTCCCGCGGCCGCAAATCGTAGCGCGCACCGAGCGGAACTGTCTCCACGCGGCGTGCGAGTGGTGCGGCCTTGATGAGCAGCTCCACATTCGCGGCCCACCCGTTGGCGCGCGTGATCGGCGACTCGCCGGCGGCACGCACGAGATCGCGCACGAGAGCCATGCGAATCAGACGATAGGTTCCAAACGGATCGCTCACGCCTGGCAGCTTGACGAACGGCCGCACGAGCAGCGGCGCAATTCGCCGGAGCCGCCGCACAGGCGTGGGCACCGGACCGGCTGCGGCAGTCGACTCCGCGATCACGAGGTCGGCGCCGCCGTCGAAGCGCCTGGCCAGCTCGGGCAGATGTTCCGGCTGGTCCGTGAAGTCGCCCTGCATGAGCACCATCGCGTCCCGGCGCGGATACCGCGTGCGCTTCGCCGCCGCGCGCGCCAGCGCGTCGAGCGCCGCACCGTACCCCCGATGTTCCTCTGATCGGAGTATGGTGAGCGGCAGCACATCCGCGTACGGCTTGAGCGTGTCCGCCGTGCTGTCGGAGCTGCCGTCGTCGAATACAATGATCTCGTACTCGCGGGGGTTCTCCTCGAACACCTTGCGGATGCGCCAGAGCAGCACGCCAATGGTAGGCGCTTCATTGAACGCCGGAACGCAGATGATGAGCATGACAGTGCGTAGTGATACCGTGTGCGCGGCCGTCCAGTTCCCGAATCATGTTAGAAATAACGACGCAACACATTCACGATGTCTCACGCAAAATGACCGGGCCCGGGCGCAAAGGCAAACATCGTGCGCTTGTGTCAGTGCCCTGTGGTCACTAGCGTGAGGACGCCGCACCCCGGGCGCGGCAACGCATGGTAACCTTCCTCCGCGGAGGGACTAACGCATGGCGGACACCTTTCGTGCCAGCCGGTGGACCGGCGGAAACAGGATCTTTCCCGCGACGCTGCGCATCGAGCCGGACGGCATCCACTTCGAGAAGCGCCATGTCTTCAGTGCGCGCCAGGAAATCATCAACTACCGTCACATCGCATCGGTACAGATCCAGAGCGGGATGTTGTTCGCCACGCTGATCATCGAGACGAGCGGTGGATCCGACCCCGTCGAGGTGCGCGGACTCTGGAAGAAGGATGCCAACGCGGTGCGCGATGCCATCCAGCGGCTGCACGCGTCACTCCCGGCCGGCGAGGGGTGATCCCTGTCAGCACTTTCCGGCGCCGAGTGCCAGCACATGACGCCTGCGCGGAGCGATCGTCAGGATGAATGAGGGGTAGGAAAGGAAGGACCTGCCAGCCTCTTTCACCGGGGTTCGCCATTGCTCTCGACAGTTCGCGCCGCTCTGACTCGCGATGATGCGCAGCTCGTGTTGCAGCTACTGGCGCACGGTTCGGGCACCGAGCTCGAAGCCGCCGAGGACATGCTGCGCGACGGCGGGCTCGACGCGCTCCTCGACGATCCGCGTCTGTTGCCGGCGCTCATGGAGAGCCGGATCGGGATGAACGCGTCGCTGCCGCTCTTCTGCTACGTGATCGTGCGCCATGCGCTGCGACGCGCCGGCGAGAACGAGCGGGCGCTGAGCGACTACGTGGCCGCGATCCTGCTGCACTTCGGCATGCGCGATCGCGCGCGCCGCGTGTCGGAGCACGATGATCAGAGCTACGACTCGCTGGTCGCCCTGCTCGACGACGTGGACGGCCCCGACGCGCGACGCAACTTTCTCGTCCTGCAGCACCTTGGCAACTACGCGCTCTGGCTGAGCGGACTCTTTCCCGACTACATCGAGCAGCGGCGCTGGCGGCGCGGCGGACCGGATCTGGCCTATTACGAGGAGATGGGACGTCGCGGCTTTCACCTCGCGGCGAGCCACCGCCTGGCGCACGAGCAGGGAATGGACGTGCTGTTTCGCGTGGCGGCCGAGCGCTTTGCGGTGTTGCGCGTGGCGCTCAACGGCATCAGTGATGTCCTGATGTTTCCGCACTGCCATACGCCGGAGCGCCTCATGCGCCAGGTGCGCGACGAGGCTCGCTGGAAACTGAGCTGACGCGGGTTCGCGCTGCGCCGGGTGAATTGCGCCGCGCGGACTACACCGCGGCCTGCGACCTGAGGCGCGCCTGCTCCACCAGCGTCGCGAACAGCTTGAGATCCGCGCCGTCCAGTTCCTCGGGGTGCCACTGCACACCGATCGCCCACCAGTCGGCTTCCGGCCATTCCAATCCTTCGATGATGTCGTCGGGCGCGCGCGCCGAGATCGCCAGATCCGGCGCAACGCGACCGGGTGCCTGATGGTGAATGGAATTCACGCGCATGCGCGTCACGCCGAGCGTCGTCGCCAGGCGTGAGCCCGGCTGGATGATCACCTCGTGCACGCGTCGCGTGCGTGGCCCATCCGGGTGGTGCGCCACGGTGCTGTGTGCGTCGCCCGGGATGTCCTGCACGAGCGAACCGCCAAAGGCGACGTTGAGCAACTGGATGCCACGACAGATGGCGAGCGTCGGCGTTCCGCTGGCCCGGGCGGCCTGGACGAGCGCGATCTCGGTTTCATCGCGCAGCGCGTTCACGTCGGACACGGTGGCATGTGGCGTCTCTCCGTAGCGGGCCGGGTCCACGTCCTCACCGCCGGTAAGGAGCAGGGCGTCAACCAGTCCCACGAGCCGCGCCGCTTCGGCGGCGCGCGCGACCGGTGGAATGACCAGCGGAATGCCACCCGCCCGCTCCACTGCAGCGGTGTACGTGGTATTCAGGCGGACGCGCTTCACGCCATTGTCCGCACGTGCGGTGGCGGTGACGGCAACGAGGGGCGGTCGACTCATGCGTGGTTCCTGGTTGGGTGCGGGCGTGCTTGCGCGGCGCCGCGCGTGACGGATATCGTAATCGCAATGGGGATCCGAGGGTCGGTTCGAGGGTCAGCCCCCGGGGTGAGGTCCCCAGCGTGAAGCCTAATGCCGTGGAGGTGCCGCATGCCAACGTATGAATATCACTGCCGCTCGTGCCATGAAAGCTTTAGCGTGCGCGAGCACATCTCGAAGTACGGGGAGGGCAGCGTAACCTGCCCGCACTGCAAGTCGCGGGACGTGGAGCGGGTGATGAGCGACTTCTACGCGAGAACGCCCCGCAAGTCGTGAGATCACTCTTACCGAAGCAGGCGGCGGCGCACGGCCCGTCATGTTCGAGAAGCTGCGCGATTCGCTGCGCGACGCGATGAACCGCGCCTCGTCGCCCGCTGAAGGGCGTGCCGTGCTCGCGATGATGCGCGACGCCGTCGTCGAGGCCAAGGTCGGCGTGCAGCAGATCCAGGCCGCACTGGCGAAGACGCAGACGCAGCTCGAGCGGGAGCGGCAGGATCTCGAGACGGTGCGCCGCCGCGGCCGCCTCGCTGCCGGCGTGAACGACGCGGAAACGGTACGCGTCGCCGGGCAGTTCGAGCACAAGCATCAGGAGCGTATCGCGGTGCTCGAACAGAAGGCTGATTCGCAGCGCGCCGAGCTCGCGCTGGCCGAGCAGGAGGTAGGCGAGATGACCGCGCAACTGCACGCCATGCGCGCCGGTGTCTCGCCTGGCTCCGCGGCCGAACCCATCGAGGACCCGACCGCGCCGGCCGGTCCCAATCCGGACACGCTCCGCCGCGACGTCGATCGCGCCGCCCGCGAAGGCCAGGCCGAGCGCCAGCTCGAGGAGCTGAAGCGACGGATGGGCAAGCGATAGTCGCCGCTTCGTGGATATTGGGTCATTCCGGTTCCTGCTGAATGACAGGGTTTACTGCCTGGACAGGATGTACGGGATTGACTGGATGAATAGGATTGTTGGGAGCCGAGTCCCAGGGTTTCAGTCCGTGCGCTGAATGACGGCAACTGCTTTGGAAACGGCTCTGTGCAAATCCTGTTCATCCTGTCAATCCTGTCCAGCGGCTTTCGCTGTCCAGCATCAGCAACCAGCAACCAGCAACCAGCAACCGTCGTTAAACCAGCAACCAGCAACCGTCGTTAAACCAGCTACCAGCTACCAGCAACCAGTCTCCCGAGCAACGGCACAAACAGCAGCATGAGCAGCGATGCGGCGAAGGCGATGATGGCAATCAGCGCGAAAAAGCCTGCATGCGTCGCGCTGTGCTGCTGGATCACGCCGGCCAGCCCGCTCATGACGTGCGCCGACGGCGCGCCCGTGGGCGTGAAGCTGGCCAGCCACCCCGCGATCTTGTCCGCCACACCGTTGGCCAGGAACCAGACGCCCATGAGCAGTGACGCGAAGCGCACCGGCGCCATCTTCGTGACGTAGGAGAGTCCCACGGGAGAGAGGCACAGTTCGCCCCACGTGTGACAGGAGTACGCGGCGACGAGCCAGAGGGGACTCACGAGTGCGCCGTGATCCGCGCGGCGGCCGCCAAACATCATCACCGTGAATCCCGCGCCAACCAGCGCGAGTCCCAGCACCATCTTGAGCGCGGTGGATGGTTCCCACCCTCGGCGACCGAGTTTCACCCAGAGCCACGCGAAGAGCGGCGCGCAGATCAGGATCAGCGCAGGATTCACCGACTGGAACCAGCTCGAGCGGAGCCGCAGCGATCCGATCTGCAGATTGGTGTTCCGGTCGGCAAAGAGATTCATCGAGCTTCCCGACTGATCGTACGTCGCCCAGAAGAACACCACGAAGAAGGCGACAATGAAAAGCGCGATCACGCGCCGGCGCTCCTCACCGTGCGAGCCGAGGATGGCGAGACCGAGCGCCGCGCCAATGATCGTGCCCATCACGAGTCCCAGCACGCTCCAGTTGGTCACTACGCCGCCGATGATGACGCCGCTCAGTGCGCCGCCAAGCGACTGCCGGAGCGCCTGCCGGTCCATCCCTTCCGTGAGCGATGCGTGCCTCGCAGCCGCGTCCCGCACGCCAATGCCAGGCAGATACTTCTCGCGGAAGCTCAGGTAGATCGCGAGACCGATCAGCATGCCGACGCCTGCCGCGGCGAAGCCCCAGTGCCAGCCGTAGCGCGGCGTCTGCGCGAGGTAGCCGCACACCAGCGGGCCCAGGAACGCTCCCAGATTGATTCCCATGTAAAAGATCGTGAACCCCGCATCGCGCCGGTTGTCGCCCGCGCGGTAGATCTGCCCCACCATCGTGGACACGTTCGGCTTGAAGAACCCCGTGCCGATCACGATGAGCGAGAGTCCCACGTAGAACATGTGCATCCCGGGGAACGCCAGCGAAAAATGGCCGAGCGCAATGATGATTCCGCCAATCACGAGCGAGCGACGTGTGCCGATGAAGCGGTCCGCGAGGTAGCCGCCAATGAGCGGCGTGAGGTACACCGACATCGTGTACGTGCCATAGAGGTTCGCCGCCGATGGCGTGTCCCACTTGAGCGCGTTCACCAGATAGAGAATGAGCAGCGCCCGGATGGCGTAGAACGAGAAGCGCTCCCACATCTCGGTCACGAAGAGCAGACCGAGGCCGCGCGGATGACCCAGCAGCGCGCGGTCGTCCAGGATGGGTGGGCGGTCCGCCGTGGTGGCGGCCACGTTCACGGCAGACGACATCAGGCGCCTCAGGCGGGAGGAGTGGGCGCGGCCACCGCATCACGCCGCGTGTGCAGCGCGGCCAGCGGAATCACGCGCTCCGGCGCAAGCGTGCCGCCCGCGGCCTGCTGTTCCGGCCACCCGATGGCCGTTGGCGTCTGCTTGATGCACGCCACCCAGTGCCCGGGCTCCTTTTCCTCCAGCGGCGGCACGATGCGCGCGCACGCCGCGTCCTTGCGCGGATGCGGACAGCGCGGATGGAACGGGCACCCCGATGGCGGATTGGCGGGCGATGGCACGTCGCCGCTCAGCACGATGCGCTGCCGCCCCGTGGCCGGGTCGGGCACCGGCACCGCCGAGAGCAGCGCCTGCGTGTACGGCATGAGCGGCTCGCGATAGAGATCGGCTGCGCTCGCGTATTCCACGATGTGCCCGAGATACATCACTGCCACGCGGTCCGCCACGTGCTCCACGACCGAGAGGTCGTGCGCGATGAACAGGTAGGCGAGTCCGTGATCCCGCTGCAGGTCCTGCAGCAGGTTGATCACCTGCGCCTGTACCGATACGTCGAGCGCCGACACGGGTTCGTCGCACACAATGAAGCTGGGCTCCACGGCCAGCGCGCGGGCGATGCCGATGCGCTGCCGCTGCCCGCCGGAAAACTCATGGGGATAGCGCGCCGCGTATTCCGGGCGCAGCCCCACTTCCTCGAGCAGTTGCTGGACGCGCGCGGTGGCCGCGGCGCCCTCGGCGATGCGGTGAATCGTGAGCCCCTCGCGCACGATCGCGCCCACCGTCATGCGCGGATTGAGCGACGAATACGGATCCTGAAAGACGATTTGCATCTTGCGGCGCAGGGCGCGCAGCGCGTCGCCGGAGAGCGCGAGCACATCCTGCCCATCGAAGCGCACCTCGCCCGACGTGGGCTCGATGAGGCGCAGAATGCTCCGGCCCGCGGTGGTCTTGCCGCACCCCGACTCGCCCACGAGTCCCAGCGTCTCGCCCGGCGCAACGTCGAACGAGATGCCATCGACGGCCTTCACCGTGCCGGTGTGCCGCCGGAAGAGTCCGCGCGTGATGGGGAAGTGCTTGACGAGATTCCGCACCGTGAGCCCCGGCACGGCTTGCGCGCTCCCGGTCGTCGCGGCGGCGGAGGGGCGCTCCGCGGTCATCGTGCGGCCTCGCCGGCAGCGGTACGTTCCGGCTTGCCACCGGCCACACGCTGGACCCGCCGCTCCGGCTCGTCCGCCAAATGACAGCGCGAGACGTGCCCGTCACCGATCTGATAGAGCGGCGGATGTTCCGTGGCGCAGCGCTCCCACGCATATGGACAGCGGTCATGAAAGCGACAGCCCTGGGGCCAGCGCGTGGGTGGCGGCACCGATCCCGGGATCACGGCGAGGCGTTCGCGTGCGTGCCCCATGCGCGGCATGGCCGCGAGCAGTCCCTCGGTGTACGGGTGGTGCGCCGCGGCGAAGAGGGTGGTCACGGGCGCCTCCTCCAAGATCTCGCCCGCGTACATCACGAGTACCCGGCTGCACGACTCCGCCACCACGCCCATGTCGTGCGTGATGAGCAGAATGGACATGCCCATCTTCGCGCGCAACTCGGCCAGCAGCTCGAGGATCTGCGCCTGGATGGTGACGTCGAGCGCGGTCGTGGGCTCGTCCGCGATGAGGAGGCTCGGACTCATCACGAGCGCCATGGCGATCATCACGCGCTGGCGCAGCCCGCCCGAGAGCTGGTGCGGATATTCGCGCGCGCGCTCCGCCGGAGCCGGCACACCAACCTGGCCGAGCATCGCCACCGCCCGGTCCATGGCCTCGCGGCGCGACGCGTTGCTGTGCACCCGGACGACTTCCGCCACCTGATCGCCCACGGTGAACACCGGGTTGAGCGATGTCATGGGCTCCTGGAAGATCATCGAGATGCGCGCACCGCGAATGGCGCGCATCGCGCGTTCGTCCAGCGCGAGCAGGTCAACGCCGTCGAACTCGATGTGGCTGCCGGGCTCGATGCGCCCCGGTCGCTGGATGAGGCGCAGGATGCTGAGCGACGTGACCGACTTGCCGCACCCCGACTCGCCCACCACGCCCACCGTTTCGTGCGGCTGCACATCGAACGACACGCCGTCCACGGCGCGGGCGATGCCCGCGGAGGTGTGGAACCAGGTGTGGAGATCGCGGACGGCGAGGAGGGGGGCGGTCATGACCCGTCAAGCTGACGTGGGTCGAGCGCATCGCGCAAGCGGTCACCCACGACATTGAATGCCGCCACGGTGATGATGATGGCCGCGCCGGGAAAGAGCGACACCCACCAGAGCGTCGCGATCTGGTCCGCGCCGTCCTGAATGATGTTGCCCCAGCTCGCGGCGGGCGGCCGCACGCCAATGCCCAGGTACGAGAGCCCCGCCTCGATGAGAATCACGTTGGCGACGCCCAGCGTGGCCGCGACGATTACGGGCGACAGCACGTTGGGCAGAACGTGGCGCCGGATGATCGCGGCGTTCCGCGCACCCAGCGCGCGGGCCGCGACCACCATGTCGCGATCGCGGAGCGCGAGTACTTCGGCGCGCACGAGACGGCTCACGCCGAACCAGCCGGTGAGTCCGAGCAGCAGAATGAGCGCGCCCACCCCCACCGTGCCCCACAGCACGAGAATCGCAATGAGCAGGAGGAGCCGCGGAATGGCGAGCGCTGCGTCGATGATGCGCATCATGATGGCGTCGGTACGGCCGCCCGCGTATCCGGCAACGGCGCCGTACAGCGTGCCAACGGTGGTGGAGACCGCGACCGCCAGCAACGCGACGGGAAGCGACACGCGCGCCCCGTACATCACGCGACTGAGCACGTCGCGGCTGGCGAAATCCGTTCCGAAGGGGTGCGCCAGTGACGGCGGCAGATTGTGCAGCGCGACGATGTCCGGCTGCGCGATCGGCGAGTACGGGGCGAGCCACGGGGCGAGCGCGGCCAGCACGATGAGCGCCACGAGCACTTGAATGGCGACGCGTCCGTCGCGCTGTTCCCAGAGCCGGCCGAACACGTCGCTCCATGGATTGCGCGGCGCACGCGGCACCATGTCATGCGGCGCCGCGAGGTGCCCGAGCGCGCGCCACGCGGCAAGCGTGATCACGGCGTACACGCCCCATGCGACGAAGTGCACGTCAGCCCTCCCGGATGCGAGGGTCGGCCGCGGCGTACAGCAGGTCCGCGAGCAGGCTGCCGGCGACCACGAGCGCGCTCCCCACGATCACCGATCCCGTGACGAGCGGATAGTCGCGCGTGCCTATGGCGTCCACGGTGAGGAGTCCCATGCCGGGCCACGCGAAGATCTTCTCCACGAACACCGCGCCGCCCAGCAACGCCGGCAGCGCGAGCCCGAACAGCGTGATCACGGGAAGCAGCGCGTTCCGCCACTGGTGCCGCAGCACGATGCCGCGTTCCGGCACGCCCTTGGCGCGCGCGGTGCGAATGAAATCCTGGTGTGCCACGTCGAGCATTGCCGCGCGCTGGAAGCGCGCCACCACGGCGGCGCCGAGCAGGGCCAGCGTGGTGGCGGGAAGCACGAGATGCCAGGCGACGTCGCCGAGGCGCCCCCAGAAGCCGAAGTAGGGGTGCATGACCGGATCGAACATCCCGGTCACGGGGAAGAGACGAAGCCGGTACGCGAACACCAGCATCATCATGAGCGCGAGCCAGAATTCCGGCACCGAGTACACGAGCAGCGTGAAGAAGCCGAGACCGCGGTCGAGCGCGCCGCGCCGGCGGGACTGCGCGACACCGGTCGCCATGCCCACCGCGAATGCGGCGAGCAGCGCCGCGCCCATGAGCAGCAGCGTGTTCGGCACGGCGTCCGCGAGTACGGCGGCCACCGACTCGCGGTGCGGCACGCTGAAGCCGAAGTCGCCGTGCGCCACGCCCGCGAGGTAGCGCACGTACTGCTCGCCAAGTGGGCGGTCCAGTCCGTAGACGTGGCGCCAGTGCGCGCGCACGTCGGGTGGGGTGAGCGGATTGTCCAGCGACGCCGCCACCGGATCGCCGGGTGCCAGGTGCAACAGCAGGAAGGTGGCGGTGGCGACGAGCCACACGATCACGACGCCCTGCGCCAGGCGGCGCGCCAGGAACCGCGCCACGCGCTACGGCTTGGCCTGCGCGAGGCCGATCCGGTCGCGCGCAATGCGTTCGGCGGCCGGGATGCTCCACTGATCGAGATGGGCCCACCACGCGTCGGCGCGCATGCTCACGGGATGAATGCGGCGCTGCATGCCCGCGAAGTTCATGGGCTCGAAGAGCCAGATGGCGGGAGCGTCCGCAATGAGCATGGCGTACGCCTTCCGGTAATACGCGTGCGCGGCATCGGGCTGGCTCCGGGTGATGGCGCTGTCCACCATTGCATCGAACGCCGGGTTCTCGTACGAGCCGAAGTTGCCGCCGTCCTTCGCGCGCGCGGCCGCGGAGCTCCAGCTCTGCCGGATGCTGCTCGGCGTCGGGTCGAGCTGCACGGCCACCATGGACGCGTCGAACTGGCGCGACTCCTGGCGCTGCACGTAGGTGGGGAAGTCCGTCTGCTCGAGGTCCACTCGCGCGCCCACGGCGCGAAACATCTCCTGCATCAGCACCGCCATGCGCAGTCGCGGCGTGCTCGACGCGGGCACCAGAATCGAGAAGCGGAGCGGCACGCCGTTCTTCGCGCGCCAGCCGCTGTCGCCACGCGCGCGCCAGCCGTCGGCGTCGAGCAGCTTGCGGGCGCTGTCGGGGGAGTAGGGAAGCTGCGCGATGGTGGAATCGTAGGTAGGCAGCGCGTGGGTCACCGGCCCAATTGCGACGTAGGCCAGCGTGTCGAACACGCTCTTCACGAGGCGCGCGCGGTCCACGGACATGGCGAGCGCGCGGCGCACCGTGCGGTCGCTGAAAATCGGATGGGGCCGACCGGCGTGGCGCGGGTCGCGCTCATTGAAGAGCAGCAGCGCCATGCCGAGCGACGGATAGCGCACCGCCTTGAGATCCGCGTGCTTCGTGATTTCGGCCAGATCCGGCGGCCGGAGAAATTCCACCAGGTCCGCTTCACCGCTCATGACGCGCGTGATCGCCGCGTTGGGATCGGGTACAATGCTCCAGATGAGCCGGTCGAGATTGGGCCGGCCATGATGGTACATGGTGTCGGCGGCCAGCTCGATGCTCTGGCGCGGCGTCCAGCGTACGAAGTGATACGGGCCGCTGCCCACCGGGTCACGCGCGAACGATGAAGACGCGAGGTGATCGCGTGGCGCGGACGCGAGCAGGTGCGCGGGAAGAATGTACATGAGGTATGCCGCGTCGTAGAACTGCTCGGGCGCGCGCTGGTGAAACCACACCACCGCGGTGAGCGAATCGCGCGTGGTGACCGAGTCGATGTTGGCGAGCAATGGGCGCAGGGGAGAGCCCACGGCCGGATCGGTGTAGAGCTGGTAGGTGAAGCGCACATCGCTCGCGCGTACCGGCGCGCCGTCGTGCCAGCGTGCCGCGCTGTCGAGCGTGAATGCCAGCGAGAGCGAATCCGCGGACCAGGTCCACCCGCGCGCCATGCGGCCCGTCCAGCCCGCGTCGCCAATCGTATTGAGCGACGCTCCCGGTTCGGCGAGACGCTCGAAGATCTGTCCGTCCACTTCCGCGCTCGTGATGTTCATTGTGAGCGGCGGCAGGAGCACATCGGCATCCGCGGGCGCGGAGATCACGAGCGTGCCACCGGCGCTGCCGGTCGTGGTTGCCGGATCGCTGCCGCGGCACGCGGTCGCGAGTGTGATCGCGACGAGCAGCAGCGGAGTGCGGCGCAACGGAGAGGGAGGCATCGGGATGGGAGAATGGGGGACGGTCGGGAGGGAGAGCAGCGGGCGGGACAGGTCGCTATCGCCTCCAGGTCCAGCCGGGGTCTTCGTATACGGGGCGCCGCGAGATCGTGTCGCGCTCCAGCTCGTCGTCACGCGTGAGCGGCTGTACATCGTTCAGCACGCTGAACAGGGCGTGCGCCACATCATCTGGCAACGGTGGAGCACCGAGCAGCTCCGCGAGTGTGGCCGGCGGCGGTGGTGGCGGAAGCGGGTGCACGAGCAGACTGCTCGCGAGCGACTGGTCATCGTGAATGAGAATGGAGCCGTGCTGGAGCAGCGCGCCGCGCTCACGGAATTGTGCGCTGCCCACGAGCTTGCGACCACTGGCGACGATCTCGCCAGCCACGGGCGCCTGGAAGCAGGGCGTGACACCGGGCAGCGGCGTGCGTCCCACCGCCACGGCTTCGCTCGCGGAAACACCGAGCCGGGCGAGCCCCTCCAGCAGGAGACGATTGATCCGGTGGTACGATTCGGCCAGCGTCCCCATGCCGTCCACGGGCGCGGTCACACTGTAGGTCACCTCGTGGTGGTGCAGGATGGCCCGGCCGCCGGTGGGGCGGCGCACGACGTCCACGCCAGCGGCCCGGATGCGGTCCGGGTCGTAGCGGCCGCGCGCGGCCTGATTGCGCCCCAGCGAAAGCGTGGGCCGGACCCAGCCATATACGCGGAAGACCGGTTCGCCGGTGCGCCTGGCGCGCTCCATGAGCGCGTCGTCCAGCGCCATGTTCTCCGAGCCGCTCAGAGGCGGCGTGAACAGCGTGCGCCACTGCGACGTAGTGAATCGCCGGGCGGGAGCCGTGGCGCGATGCGAGGCGACGGAGGCGGACATCGGCTGGGGAAGAGGGTCAGCTCCGGGCGTGGCCCGGATTCCTGACCGCAAGATGGCGCTTCGCCCCGCCGGATGGCAAATTACATAGCTGTGGCCGACGGCCACCTCACCCCGACCGGATTCCCATGCTGCGCTGGCAGCGTTCGAGGACACCATGACCACGATGACCGCGCCGGTATCGCTGTCCGATGCCGACAGTTTCGTTCCCCGCCACATTGGACCCACGGACGCCGATGTCCGGGTCATGCTGGAACTGCTCGGCTACGATTCGCTCGATGACCTGATTGACGCCACCGTGCCGGAGAGCATCCGGCTGCGACGTCCGCTGGCGCTGGCCGAAGGGAAGAGCGAGACCGCCGCACTGCGCGGATTCCGGAAGGTGGCGCAGCGCAATCAGGTCTTCCGCTCGTTCATTGGGCTCGGCTACTACAGTTGCCTCGTGCCGCCGGTGATCCAGCGCAACATCCTGGAGAATCCCGCGTGGTATACGGCCTATACGCCGTATCAGGCGGAGGTGGCGCAGGGTCGGCTCGAGGCGTTGCTCAACTACCAGACGATGGTCATTGACCTCACGGCGCTGCCCATCGCCAATGCGTCGCTGCTGGATGAGGCGACGGCGGCGGCCGAGGCGATGGCGATGAGTCACGCGCTCAAGGGAAGCGACACGAAGAATACGTTCTTCGTGTCGCGCGACTGTTTTCCGCAGACCATTGACGTGGTGCGCACGCGGGCGCGGGCCCGGGACATCACGGTCGTCGTGGGCGATCACCGTACGTATCAGTTCGGTCCCGAGGTGTTCGGCGCGCTCGTGCAGTATCCCACGGCCGACGGCGCGATCAACGACTTTCACACGGTCGCCGATCGCGTACACGCGGTGGACGCGCTGCTTACGGTGGCGGCCGACCTGCTCGCGCTCACCCTGCTGGTGCCGCCCGGTGAATGGGGCGCGGACATCGCCGTGGGCTGCACGCAGCGCTTCGGCGTGCCGCTCGGCTTCGGCGGTCCGCACGCCGCGTATTTCGCCACGCGCGACGAGTACAAGCGGCACATTCCCGGCCGCATCATCGGCGTGTCGCGCGACGCCGAGGGGCGACCCGCGCTGCGCATGGCGCTGCAGACGCGCGAGCAGCACATCCGGCGCGAGAAGGCCACGAGCAACGTGTGTACGGCGCAGGTGCTGCTGGCCGTGATGGCGAGCATGTATGGCGTGTGGCACGGTCCGGACGGCCTCGAGCGCATCGCGCGGCGCATTCACCGGCTCACGGAAGCGCTGGCCGAGGGACTGCGCCGGCTGGGCTACACGATCACGCACGAGGTGTTCTTCGACACCATTCGCGTGGAGCTCGGCACGCGCAGCCTGAGCGATCTGCTGCGGGAGGCGCGCGCGCAGCAGGTGAACGTGCGCGTGATCGACAACGGCGCGGTGTCGGTGTCCAATGGCGAGAGCACGCTGCTCGAGGATATTGACGACCTGCTCACGGTGTTCAACGGCGGCACGCGCGCGCCTTTCACGGCGGAGGAGCTGGCGGAGGCGGTGGACGATCGCTTCGACGAGCGGTTCGCGCGCACGAGCACGTATCTGACGCACCCGGTGTTCCACCGGTACCACTCGGAGACGGAGATGCTGCGCTACATGCGCAAGCTGGAGTCGCGCGACCTGTCGCTCACGCATTCCATGATTCCGCTGGGCTCGTGCACGATGAAGTTGAACGCGACGGCGGAAATGCTGCCTATCTCGTGGCGCGAAATCGCGAAGCTGCATCCCTTCGCGCCGCGCGAACAGACGGACGGGTATTCCGTGCTGTTCGAGCGGCTGTCGCACGCGCTGGAGGAGATCACGGGGTTTGCGGCCGTGTCGCTGCAGCCCAACGCCGGCTCGCAGGGCGAGTATACGGGACTGCTGGTGATTCGTGCCTGGCACGCGTCGCGGGGCGAGGAGTCGCGCACCGTGTGTCTCATTCCGCAGTCGGCGCACGGGACGAATCCCGCCAGTGCCGTGATGGCGGGAATGCAGGTTGTGGTGGTGAAGACGGATGAGAACGGGAACATCGACCTGGACGATCTGCGCGCCAAGGCGGAGCAGCACCAGGCGTCGCTCGCGGCGCTCATGGTGACGTATCCGTCCACGCACGGCGTGTTCGAGGAGGGCATTCGCGAGATCTGCGAGATCGTGCACCGGCACGGCGGTCAGGTGTACATGGACGGCGCGAACATGAACGCCATGGTGGGGTTGTGCCGCCCCGCGGACATTGGCGCCGATGTGTGTCACCTGAACCTGCACAAGACGTTCTGCATACCGCACGGTGGCGGCGGGCCGGGGATGGGGCCGATCGCGGTGGCGTCGCACCTGGCGCCGTTTCTCCCGGGACACGTGGTGGTGCCGGTCGGCGGCGCGCACGCCACGGGCGCGGTGTCGGCCGCGCCCTGGGGAAGCGCGAGCATTCTGCCCATCTCGTACATGTACATCGAACTGATGGGTGGCGAGGGGCTCACGCGTGCGACGAAGATGGCCATTCTCAACGCCAACTACGTGGCGCGGCGTCTCGACGAGTACTACCCGGTGCTCTACAGGGGGAAGCAGGGCACCGTGGCGCACGAGTGCATCATTGATCCGCG
>DATNDS010000166.1:0-2009 GCA_035553215.1 Gemmatimonadaceae bacterium | reverse complement strand
GTCGCGCAGCCGCTCTCCCACGTCGAGCACCGCATCGGCTTCGTAGAGGCCCGTCGGACCCGTCGCGCCAATGGGCGGATGCCCCGGATCCACCGCGATCACGAGTCCCTGCAGCGGCTTCTGCGGATTCACCACCGGTGGCCGCCGGATGCGCAGCACGAACGCGCTGCCGTCCCAGAACGCGAGATATCCGTATGCTTGACTCGACAGGCGCAGGGTGAAGCGTATCCGGTCGTTCGTCTCCTGCGTCCAGCTCACGTCCCGCACCGTGGAATCGTTCGACACGTACTGCAGGATATCGGTATTGGCGCGCGTATCGTACAGCGTGAGCGTGATCTTGTGGTCGTCCTCCTCCACGAGATACGGCGGGCGGCTAGACATTGGGATGCGCAGATCCACGGCGCCGGCCACCGGAAGCAATCGGGCATTCTCGGCAATGCGGGGCCGGGGTGCATATCCCGTGGGCAGCGTCTTGATGTCCTCGCTCTTCACCCATGCGCCCAGCTCGTCGCCGAGCGACACGTGCACGAAGTCGCCGTTCGCTCCGGTCATGCGCAGCACGGTGCCCGGCATGAGCAGCCACTTGTAAGTGCCGCCGGCAGTAGGGCGCGCGATGATGACGCGGTCCGTGTCGTTCACCGGCGGGCCAGGATAGGGGAGCGCGCCGAGCATGCCATAGGTCGGCGTCGTCGGCGCGACGGCGACTGCGGGGAGCACGAGGCGCACCGTGTCCACGCCGCGCGTGATCACGAGCTGCGTCGGCTTGCGCAGAAAATGCGCGGCGATTTCCGTAGCCCAGCGATCGGGGTCGCCCGCGTAGCTGCCTGACACCGGCGCATCGCTCACGAGTGGCGCGGTGATCCCACTGTCGCCCATCCAGGAGACGCCGGCGTTCGCGGGCGCTCGCACGCTCACCCACACCTGATCATCGTCGCGCAGCGAGAGCCGCGTGTTCGGGACGACACTCGAGCTGTCCACCGTTAGCGGACCATCGAGCGCGAGCGCAGGCATCACCGGCAGCAAACGGACCGTGCGGGTGAGGCGCGCGGTGTCGCCATTGAGAACGGCGACGAGATCATAGGTGGGCTGCGTGGCGGGCGGATTCGGCAGGAACGCGATGTAGCTCCCGTTGGGCAGCACGGGAACGGCAACGCCGTTGATCGTCAGCGTGGCCTTTCCATTGCCCACGGAGCCAAAAATGAAATTGGAATCGCGCGACTGGATGAGGTGGTCCTGGTCGGGGTAGACGACCTTGGGCGCGAGCGCTCCGCTGACCAGCGGAATTGGTGGAAGCGCCGGATTGGGCATGGCGCCCTCGGCGTTTGCGGGCACGTTGGCATTGGGAGCGGGCGATATGCCCGCTGCGGCGGGCGTGCAGGCGGCGAGTAGCGTGACGGCGAGCAGGGGCGGGGTGAAGCGCATGGGGAGAAAGTAACAAGGGGCCGCAGGCCCCGCTTCCCTGCCGCAAGGGCTTGCTTCTTGCCCGACCCTCTCCTCGCACGGACGCCTGTCGTCTTTATCATGGAGGGCTTATGGCTGAAGTTCCAATTCAGGGCGTGCCGCCCAGCACTGCCCCGGTCGTGACGGACACGGCGTGGGTCGGCCCCGTGCGCCGTATCCGCTGGAGTGCGATCTGGGCGGGACTGGTCGTTGCCGTCGCGCTGCAAACCGTACTGACCGCCCTCGGGCTGGCGATCGGCATCGGCTCGCTCAGCGCCACAACGTCGTCAAGTTCCTTTGGCGTAGGAACCGCGATCTGGCTGATCATCACCGCGATCATCTCGCTCTGGGTGGGCGGCTTCACGGCGGGCCGGCTCGCCGAGCCCGCCACGAGCGGCGCGCTGCACGGAATAATCGTGTGGGGACTGTCCGTGCTGCTGCTCGCCTGGATGGCAACGTCAGCCATGCGCGACGTCACGCGCGGCGCATTCAGCCTGGCGGGAAATGTCGCGGGCGGTGCCGTGGCCGGCGCAACCACCGGTGCATCACAGCTCGCGGCGGGCGCCGCC
>DATNDS010000165.1:0-33279 GCA_035553215.1 Gemmatimonadaceae bacterium | reverse complement strand
CAACGCCGCCAACGGACTCATGGAACCGGCGATGAATGGGGTGGGCGGTGATCTGTTCGCCATCGTCTACATTGCCAAGTCGGGAAAGCTCTACGGGCTCAACTCGAGCGGGTGGTCAGCAACCGGGATGACCCCGGAGCTACTGGCGTCCAGGGGTCTCAAGCGCATCCCGCTGCGCGGCATCTGGGGCGTGACGGTTCCGGGCGCGGTGGCGGGGTGGCAGGCGCTGCACGATCGTTTCGGTAAGCTGCCGTTCTCCATCGTACTCGCTCCCGCGATCCGCTACGCCAACGAAGGATTTCCTGTCACAGAGGTGATTGCCGACACGTGGGCCGAGTATCTGAAAACGCTCGGCGCCACACCCGACGCTACCAGGACCTATCTGATCGACGGCCACACACCACGTGAGGGAGAGATCTTCCGGAATCCCGATCTCGCGCGCACGCTCACCCGTATCGCTGAGCATGGGCGCGACGGCTTCTACAAGGGTGTCACGGCCAATGCCATCCTCGCCACGGAGCACCAGCTCGGCGGCACGATGACCGCCGCCGACCTCGCGGACTTCCGCCCGGAATGGGTGACGCCGCTCCACGTCGACTACCGTGGCTGGACGGTGTACGAATTGCCGCCCAACAGCCAGGGAATCGGCGCCCTGATGATGCTGCAGATCATGTCGCGCTTTCCAATGGGCGCGTACGGATTTCACGCCACGCAATCGCTGCACGTCACCATGGAGGCCAAGCAGCTCGCCTACGCCGACGTGTTGCGCTACGTGGGTGATCCGCGGCTGGCCCATGTGCCTGTCGAGCAGATGCTCGACTCGGCGCACGCGGCCGCGCGCGCGGGCATGATCGACTCCGCACGGGCCATCTGCACCGAGCCGCCATCCGAGTTCTCGTCAGTCACCGACAAGAAGGGTGGTGACACCATCTATCTCACTGTCATCGATGCCGACGGCAACATCGTCTCGCTCATCCAGAGCAACTATGAGGAATTCGGTTCGGGGCTCGTGCCTGCGGGCGCCGGGTTCGTGCTGCAGGACCGCGGGGCGCTGTTCACGCTTCAGCCGGGCATGGCCAACACGCTGGCGCCACACAAGCGGCCGCTCCATACACTGATCCCGGCATTCATGCAGAAGGACAGCGTGCGCATCGGATTCGGCATCATGGGCGGGTGGAACCAGGCGCAGGCACACGCCCAGTTCGTGTCCAACATCGCCGACTACGGCATGACCATCCAGCAGGCGCTCGAGGCGGGGCGGTTCACCAAGCCAGGATTCTCCGGGTGCGACTTCGATATCGAGTCCCGCATTCCCCAGGCGGTGCGCGACTCGCTCTCGGCGATGGGCTACGACCTCACGCTCTATGGCCCGCGCACCGGCCACTTCGGGTGGGGACAGGCGGTGTTGGGGACAGCGGGCGGCATTCACTACGGCGCCAGCGATCCGCGGCATGATGGCGCGGCGATTCCGCAGCAGCTCCCGGTGAGGCCGTGAGGTAGCCTGACGATTCGTTGCACCTGGCGAGCACGGTCGGGCGTTCCTGTGCGAGCCTGGCGAGTTTGCGCAGTGACAGCCAACGTCGCGTCGTGAACGTCAGCGGCGGCGGGTCGCTCCGCGTGATACCGCAACACCATTCCACTCGATGCCCGTCACGCCTCGCATCTTGATTCTGATCGGGCTTATCGCCGCGATCGGGCGAACGCCGCTGAGCACGTCGACAGTCTCATAGGCGCGCTCGTGTATGGTGTGCGCGTACCGTCTGCTCCCTGACGGGGTATTGAGCCTGATGAGCCGTTTGTGCGTGTGTCCGCTGCGCGGCGACTCTGTGGTCGGGGCTCATTGGCGCGGATGTCCTGAAGCAGTACTGGTTCGAGAATCATTGCAAGAGCCAGCGGACTGCGGCGATCAAACTCTCGCAGAACACTGATGTTGACTCGTACATTGCTATCCTTGGGCGATAGACGGCCAGCACGCATTCACCACAGATATTCTTCAGGGCTCTCACCGAGGTCCATAGACACCATGGCTGAGAAGAAACCAGTAACGCAGGGCGCGCGGAAATCCGCCAGGAGCACCACCGCGACCGGCAAGCCGTCCAACGGATTCACGGACGAGGAGAAAGCGGCGATGCGGGAGCACGCGCAGGAACTGAGAGCTGCTGCGCGCCGCGGCCCGGGCGCGGGAACGGTGGACGCGGAGCGCGAAGTGCTCGAGAAGATCGCGGCGATGCCTCCAGCGGATCGCGCCATGGGAGAGCGGCTCCATGTCATCATCAAGGCCAGCGCCCCGGAACTCGCGCCGAGGCTCTGGTATGGAATGCCCGCGTATGCCAGGGACGGCAGCGTCGTGTGCTTCTTCCAGGCCGCGCAGAAGTTCAAGTCGAGATACGCAACACTCGGTTTCAGCGACAAGGCCGCCCTCGACGAAGGCCACATGTGGCCGACCGCCTTCGCGCTGAAGGAGTTGACCGCCGCCGACGAAGCGAGGATCGGCGCGCTCGTGAAAAGAGCAGTGGCCTGACGATGCACTCGCAGCGGCCTCGCCGTTGCATGGTCTTTTCGCTCGCCGAAACTCCGTGCCTCCCAGCGAGCACCATCTCGTCATCCACCCTGGAGTGGCCACGCTACAGTGCATAGCATCGACGTATTGAGGGAGCGGTGGCGCGAGTTCAGCACGCTGCCAGTCCCCGACAGGCTCCCGGACGACGTCGACGCATCGATGGACGTTGAGCTGATCGTGAACACCGCCAGCGACTGCATCGAGTCGTATCTCACTCTGGGAATGCTCTCGCCCAGGGAGAACGGCGCGCTGCGCGCTTGTGCCATCGAGCTCGAGAGAATCAGGCCGCGATTGAGTGGAGAGACGGCCGACTACTTCGAGCAGCTGGCGAATTTCGTTGGGCAGGTGATGGCCCGCCCGAATCTGCCGGGATTCTTCGGGTAGGCGCCAGAGTCGATCCACCGGGGGGCGAGGCGGCCGGGGGTATGAATCGTGCGAGCGCGAAGCGTGTCATTCACCCCTGCTGGGAGAAGCGATATGGCCAAGGACAACGACGACATCATCTCGGTGCTGAACAATCTCATCGAGACATCCGAAGATGGGATCAAGGGATTCCACGAGTGTGCCGACAACGTCAGGAACCCCGAGGCGAAGGCGTTCTTCACCGATCGGGTACGTCTCATCGAACGCGGAAAGGTCGAACTCCAGAACGAGGTGCGCAGGCTGGGTGGAGACCCCGATCATCGCGGCACGGCCGGCGGCGCAATGCACCGCGCCTGGATCAAGGTCAAATCGGCGGTCACCGGGAAGGATGATGACGCAATTCTGGCGGAGGCCGCCCGCGGCGAGGACGTCGCGGTGGAGAATTACGAAGACGCGCTCGGCAAGGACCTTCCACCCGAGGTCAGGACGATTATCGATCGGCAGTATCGCGGCGTGCTGGAGAACCGCGATCGTGTGAAACTGATGAAAGAGGGACGGTCGGCCACGCGGTCGGCCGCGATGCGGGAGCCGGATCGCGAAGCCCCTCCTCCCATGTGATGCGCGGGGCACTCTCGCCTCACCAGTTGTGCCGGTTCCGTGCCGGCACCCGGCCCCGCGTCGCGATCGCGACGCGGGGCCGCCGGCGCGTCACCGTTTGAAGCGACTCGGTCGTGGCTGCGCTGCTCACCACAACACCCGGACGAACACATGAAGAAGAGCACGAATGCCCGCTTCGTCATCAAGAGCTGGGACGAGAAGCCGTATGGTGAGAGCGCGGAGCTGCCCAGGCTCACACGAGCGAGCGTCACCAAGGCCTTCAGCGGCGATATCGAGGGGGAAGGGCACGTTGAATACCTGATGATGTACCGCGGCGACGGCTCGGCGACCTTCGTCGGACTCGAGCGCATACTCGGGCGACTCGATGGCAACGCGGGCACCTTCGTGCTGCAACGCACGGGAGTCTTCGAGGACGGCGAGGCACGGGAGACCTATTCAGTCATCCCCGGCTCCGGAACCGGCGAGCTGCGCGGCCTGCGCGGCGATGGCTCATCGGCTGTTGGCCACGGCAACGAGCATCCATTCGTGCTCACCTACGAGCTGTCGAAAAAAGAGCGCCGTCGCCGCGGCTGATCAGCCCTCGTCGGCGGACGGGCCATAGGTGCCCGGGACCGGAATGTCGAGAAGCCGGTAGTAGACGCCCAGCTGCGCCCGGTGATGGATCAGGTGGTTGAGCATCACGCGCCGCAGCATGAGTCGTTTGGAGCCGCTCGCGAGCACCTGCTGGCCGGCACGCATGGTCCAGGTGCGGTCGAGTTCGGTCTCAGCGCTGGCGGCGACCGCGGCGCGAACCTGTCCGGCGGCTGCATCGAACGCCGCGAGCAGTTCCGCGGAAGTGTCCGAGGGTGGTTGAGGCGCGCGAGCGGCAAGGTCCACTTCGTTGCTGGTGAGCACGCGAACGCCGTGATTCGGAAGCGCGGCCACATGCGACGCCAGTTGCGCGAGCGTCCGCGACTTCGCGTGCGGGCGCCACGCGCCTCGGCCATCGGGATAGCGTTCAAGCATGCGCCGCGTCGCAGCGAGTTCGTCTTCGAGGTCGGGAACGTACGACGCAACAGACATGTCAATCTCCGGTTGAGTGAGTGCCTTCCGGCGGTGCGCCTGGCTGTACAGGAAGGTAACCAGCAGTGCGTATTCGAGCCGGTAGGGACCGGCAAGGTGATAGATGTGCCGGTCGAGCAAGTCCTGACTTGTCGTATCGTTTTCGGCCAGGATGTCGAGCATTGTAAGACCGTCCCGGTCCGCTACGATCCGATCCCGAGTCCCTCCTGCATGAACACGAAGCTCAGCGCGAGCGTCAGCACCTGATCCTTCACGACCTGGTGTCCGAAATCGGCGCCCGCCCTGGCGACACCATCGAGTGTCGCCACGATCTTCCGCTGATCGAGAAAGGGCACATTCGCCGCCGCCGCGCTGCGGAGCGTGTCCTGCATCAGCGCGTGCAGCGGTTCGTCCGGATTCAGTGTCGCCGGCGGGCTCAGAAATGGATGCTTCTGGCGTTCGTACACGGTTTTCGTCACCACGTCCCGGATCGCTTCACGCAGAATGTATTTCTCCGTCATGCCGCGAATCTTGAGTGACACGGGCACACGCTGCAGATACTCGGCCACGTGGTGATCCATGAATGGCACTCGCCCTTCGATGGAGTGCGCCATCTCCATGCGATCGCCGAGATTCGACAGGATGTAGTGCGGCAGCACGGTCTTGGCCCAGAGATAGAGCGCCGCATGCACGGCGTTCCGGCACTTCAGGCGGCGTTCGACATCGAGCGACGAGAGCAGCGTGCCGATGACGTCGGTTCCGCGGTGCGGCTCGATGAAATCGTCGCGCATCAGACTACGCATGCGGGCCGCGGTCCCGCTCATGGCTTCGAGCCAGGACGGGACGAATCCGAGCAGCGTCGTGCAGAGGGCGCCGGTGTCCGCGTCACCTTCGGGCAGGAGGAGGCCGCGAGAGACCTGATTGGTCTCGACGAGCTGCTGGAGCAATCGCGCGGTCTCCTCGGGATCCTGGCCGGCGGTGTGGTGCAACAGCATGTCGCGCCGGAAATGCGGATAGCCGGCAAGAATCTCATCCGATCCTTCGCCGGTGAGCACCACCTTGTAGCCGCTCTCCCGCACCGCGCGGCTCAGCATGTACTTGGCCACCGTGTGCCCGTTGATGAACGGGATCTCCGATTGGATCACCGCCGCACGGAAGTTGGTCGCGAGATCGGCCTGCTTCATCGCAATCGGCTGGTAGACCGCGCCGGCATGAGACGCCATCTCCTGCGCGATCGCACTCTCATCGTACTGCGGGCCGTCGAACGTGAGGGTATACGCACGCACCGGACCGTCGTGGTGCAGTGACGCAAGTCCGAGCACCGCGCAGGAGTCGATGCCGCCACTCAGATAGCAGCCTACGGGCACGTCGGCCCGCAGCCGCGTCCTGACCGATTCCTCGAGTACCGCGCGGAATCCCGCGATGTACTCGGCGTCGGTGCGTGGCGTTGGCGGCGCGTCGTCGCGCGGATAATCGACGTCCCAATACTGGTGCACGCGGTGCCCTTCGCGCGTGGCGCGAAGGAAGTGGCCGGGCGGTACGGTGTCGACTCCCTCGAAGAGAGTCCGCTCGCCCGGCACGACGAATCCGCCCGCATACACCGCCTCGGAACTCCAGCGCACCGGCACGCCCATGGCGATGAGCGCCTTCACCTCCGAGGCGAGATAGAGCGCGTCGTTGTGCTCGGCATAAAAGAGCGGTTTGACGCCGAACCTGTCGCGCCCGGCGATCAGGCGCTGATTCCGCTCATCCCAGATGACGAAGGCGTACTCGCCGCGCAGGTGGTGCAGGCATTCGGGGCCGTAGTCTTCGTACAGATGCAGCGCGATCTCGCTGTCGGATTTCGTGCGGAACCGGTGACCGCGCGCCTGCAGTTCGGTGCGAATGCGCTCGAAATCGTAGAACTCACCATTCACCACGATGTGAATCGTCCCATCCTCATTCGAGATGGGCTGCGTGCCGGTGGTGAGATCGATGATCGACAGCCGTGTGTGTCCGAGCGCGGCACGCCCATCGCTTGCCATCCAGTGCTGCTGTCCGTCGGGTCCGCGGTGGTGGAGCGCCGCCATGCCGGCGTGCATCCGGTGAGGATCGATGCGCGACCGTCGCGAGAGCACCGCCGTGATTCCGCACATGGTTGCCAGCCGCGAGGAGGGGTTCACGAGACATGCACCCGGCACGAGCGGGCACAAATATGCGATCGGCGCAGGCACCGGCAAGGTTCACGCGCGCGGAGTCGCGGTTGGCGGGCGACGAAGGATTGGAGCAAATTGCCTCGGCGCTGTCGCCTGATTGGCTCGCTAGCGCATCCGGGCTCTGGTGAAATCCGTCTTTCTCACAGGAGATGTCGCACTGAACGCTCCGGCCGATGTGTGGGCGAGTGGTAATGCCTACGAGCCGTACGTGGGACGCTGGAGCCGCGTGGTCGCCCGGGAGTTCGTCGAGTGGCTCGCACCCGTCCCCGGCCAGCGATGGCTCGATGTGGGTTGCGGCACGGGTGCTCTCACCGAGACGATTCTCGCGGCCGGGTCACCGGCGCATGTGCTCGCGGTCGACGCGTCTGCGTCGTACGTGGCGTTCGCGCGGAATCGCCTGCTCGATCCGCGAGCGACGTTCGATGTCGCCGATGCGCGAGCGCTGCCACCGGCGGCTGCGGGTGTCGACCGGGCTGTCTCCGGGCTCATGCTCAATTTCGTCGCCGAGCCCGATGTGGCGGTGGCCGAAATGGCCCGCGTCGTTCGGCGGGATGGCAGCGTGGCCGCATACGTCTGGGACTACGCGGGCGAGATGCAGCTCATGCGACACTTCTGGGACGCCGCGGTCGAGCTCGATGCGCGGGCGGCGGAGTTCGATGAGGGACGCCGCTTTCCGATTTGCCGGCCGGCTGCGCTCGAAGCGCTCTTTCGGGGCGCCGGACTGCAGCAGGTGTCGAGCCGGCGCATTGACGCACCAACACGATTTCGCGACTTTGACGACTACTGGTCGCCCTTTCTGGGCGGGCAAGGGCCTGCGCCCGCGTACGCGACGGCGCTCAGCGCGGCGCAGCGTGCGGCGCTTCGCGAGAAGATTCGCTCTCGCCTTCCGACGGCGCCGGATGGTTCGATTGCGCTGGTCGCGCGTGCCTGGGCCGTGCGCGGCGTTCGCGCGTAAGCGCCGTCGCCTACGCCGTAGCGTCCGGACCCGCTGCGTGGAGAGCTGTCTGCTCGGCGGCCGTTCTCGCGGCGCGCTCCCGTTCCACGACCGCAATGTAGACCACCGTGTCCCACGCGTTGCGGATGCCCAGGAAGAGGAGCAGCAAGGCAACGGTGCCCACCGTGAACAGGGCCGCCGCGGGATGGCCAGGCAGCACACCGGCAGCAATGATCAGCGCGAGATACGCCGCCAGCGGCACGACCGCATACCAGATCCAGTCCTCCAGCACCGGCTTGTAGGTCCCCTGGCGCTGCGAACGCCTCACGGCCACGGTCATGTACACCAGGCCGGCCAGGCCGCAGGCGCCAATCGTGAGCGCGGGACCGGTGAATGTCGCCCACGGCGCCGTGACAATGCCGGCCAGCAGCAGTACGGTGCAGAAATGCAGAATGGTCGGCGTTCCGAAGGCCGACACACTCAGCGAGCTACCCATTCCAGCCTCGGCCACCAGCGCAATCACCACGAACTGCAGGCCGGTGAGCGCTGCCGCGGACGGTCCGGTAATGAGATAGAAGTTCTCCCACCCGGAGAGATGGGACGAGAGTGCTGCGTCCATGAGGATGCTCTATCTTTGTGCGTGATGGTGATACCAAAGCTGCCTGAGACGCAACATGCGGCGACTGCCGCGAGGGAGCAAGATCACGATGCACGTGAACGTCACATGACTTGTGCGCGCAGCACGGCCGGCGATCCACGCCGCCGTAAGCGCGACACCGCTTCGGCCGGGCGGTAGTCAGTGGACTCTGATGTCATCATCGTCGGCGCGGGCGCAGCCGGCCTCGCGGCTGCGACTGTACTGACAGAGGGCGGCGCGGAGTGCCTCGTTCTCGAAGCGCGGGGCCGCAGCGGCGGTCGCATCCACACGGAGTGGGCGCCCGATTGTCCGACGCCCATTGAGCTGGGCGCGGAATTCATTCACGGGTCTGCGCTGCCGATTCGACGCATCGCAGACCGTCACGGATTACGAGCGTTCGACATCGCCGGGGATCGCTTCGAGCATTCCGGCACGCGCCTTACCGTGTCTCGCGACAATGGGGTGCGCCTGGGTCGCGTGATGCGCCGCCTGGATCCGCATCGCGATCCCGACCGTTCGCTTGCCGATGCCCTGCGCGCCTTGCGCGGCGTGCTGCGCCCGAAGGACCGGGTACTCTTCCGGCAGTTCGTTGAGGGTTTCGATGCCGCCGATCCGAATCTGGTCAGCGAGCGCTGGCTGGCCAACACGCAGCCATCCGTGCGCGCTGTGCGCGAATCGCATATCGGACGATTGGTGGATGGCTACGGCAGTCTGATCGATGCGCTCTCGCGTCCCCTTGACGAGCGCATCCGCTTGAACAGCGTAGTGTCGGTGGTTCGCTGGCGACGCGGTCGGGTAGAGGTTGAATACCGGAGCGGGCGCAATGCGCGACGCGCTCGGCTCACGGCACGGGCAATACTCATCACGGTGCCGCTCGGCGTGCTGCTGGCGCCGCCGGACGCGAGCGGCGCAATAGGCTTCGATCCTGCGGTGCCTGCGCTCGAACGCGCGAGCGCGTCAGGCGTGATGGGACCGGTGGCAAGGGTCGTGCTGCGTTTCGTCGAACCGTTCTGGCTCGAGCCGAGCTTTCTCCGGCAACGCGGTGCCCGCACGCTCGACCGGATGATCTTCATGCAGTCGAGTAGCGGGTTGCCGTTTCGCGTCTGGTGGTCCACCTATCCGGTGCGCGCGCCAGTGCTCGTTGCGTGGGCCGGCGGTCCTCGCGCCGCGAAGCTGACCGCCCTCACTGTCGGCGAACTCGAACAGGCTGCCGTACAGTCGCTCGCCGGAGTGTTCTTCACCACGGCGGCGCGCATCCGCAAGGCTCTCGTCGCGTCGCACTACCACGACTGGTGCGGTGATCCCTTCTCGCGCGGTGCGTACTCGTACGCGAAGGTGGAGGGCTATCGCATGTCTGCCCTCTTCGCCCGGCCGATTCAGCACACGATCTGGTACGCGGGCGAAGCCGCCGACCAGCCGGCGAGCACGGGCACGGTACACGGTGCGATCGCCTCGGGAGAACGTGCAGCGCGCAGCATGCTGAACAGCCGGTGATGTGCGGGCAATCACCCCGGCGCCCGCGTCCCGCTGGTGAAACCGTTCGCCGGCGGAGCAGCGCGAATTTGCGCAATCGCAGGCTCATAGCTGGAGGTTGCCAATCGTGGAAGTCATCCGGACCGATCGCCTGATCCTGCGCCGGCTCTCTCCAGCGGACGCCGAGTTCATCTTCGAGCTGGTGAACGATCCCGACTGGCTCCGGTACATCGGAGATCGGGGTGTTCGCACACTCGACGATGCTCGCCGCTACATCCTCCAGGGACCCATGGCCATGTATGACGCGCGCGGCTATGGGCTCTACTGCGTCGTGTTGCGCGAGAGTGGAGTGCCTGTTGGCATCTGCGGTATCCTGAAGCGGGACGCACTGGAGGATGTGGATATCGGCTTTGCGTTCCTTCCGCGCTTTCGGTCCCGCGGGTATGCATTTGAGGCCGCAGCCGCAACGCTGGAGTACGGCAGACAAACACTCAACCTGTCGCGCATCGTGGCGATCGTCTCTCCGGAGAATCACGTCTCGAGGCGCCTTCTGGAGAAGCTTGGTTTCATGTGCGAGCGCAGATTCGAGATCGCACCTGGCGATGAGGTGTGTCTCTTTGGTCCGGCTCCGCTGGGCTCCTCGGCGGCGGGAGTGAGCAACCCGACTTCTCAGGCCTGATGCTGCGCCGCACGGCGACAAGAGGTTGCAGGATTGAGCCTGTCGCCAGTTTCCGCCTGGCCGTTGGCTCGGTCGCAATCATCGGTGTCCGTGCGGGTGTAGCAGGCTGACACGCAATGAAGCCACCGAACACGATCTTCACCATCGGTCATTCCACGCGCTCCATCGCCGACTTCGTCGCGCTCTTGCGACAGGTCGATGTCGATCTGCTCGTGGACGTGCGTTCGATTCCGCGCTCCCGTGCGGTGCCGCAGTTCAATATCGACACGCTGCCGGACGTCCTCGCCGCCGCGGGTATCGGCTACCGGCACCTGGCCGACCTCGGTGGCCGGCGTCACCATCCCAAGGGTGCGCCACCATCGACGAATACCTTCTGGCGTGTGTTGGCCTTTCGCAACTACGCGGATTACGCCGAGACCGCCGGGTTCCGCGCCGGTCTTGACGAACTGTTGGCGCTCGCGAGCACGCATCGGTGCGCGATCATGTGCGCCGAAGCGGTGTGGTGGCGCTGTCACCGCCGCATCATTGCCGACTACCTGCTGGCCAGGCGCATTCCGGTGGAGCACATCATGGGGCCCGGCAAGGTGACACCCGCCACACTCACGCCGGGCGCGCGCGTGCTGGCGGACGGGACACTGCAGTATCGCTCGGCGTAGCGGTGCGATAACGCCTGAGTAACGCCCGTTGCGGAAATTGGCGCGCGTACTGGCGGTACGGCGGCCCGAATGGTCAGCCGAATCAATGAGCCATTACCGAAGATTGTGAGGGGGATCCTCATGCGCCACGTCGGCACCTTCGCGACGGCCTTGCTGGGGACCGCGCTTCTGGCGTCTGCCGCCTTCGCCCAGGCGGCACCGCCGGTTGCGCCGATCCGTCCGGTGACCGACGACTACTTCGGGACCAAAGTCGTCGACAACTACCGCTACTTCGAGAACTTGCAAGATCCCGAAGTCGAGCAGTGGATGAAGGCGCAGGCCGACTACACGCGCGCCACGCTCGATGCGCTGCCGGGGCGCGCCGCGCTGCTCGAGCGCATCACGGCGCTGATGGGGTCGAGACCGGCCGCCCCCACGGGCCTCCGGATCGTCGCCGGGCGCTATTACACCCTGCGGACACCGGCCGGCGCGCCGTCACCCAAGCTGTATGTGCGTGATGGCGTGAAAGGCGAGGATCATCTTCTCATTGATCCGGCAAAGCTCAGCGCCGATCAGCAGTCGCATCTGACCATCGAGGGGTATTCGCCTTCGCCGGATGGCCGCTATGTCGCCTACCGGCTCGCCGCGGGTGGGTCGGAACAGAGCACAGTGCACATCCTCGACGTACGGGCAGGCAAGGACCTGCCGGAAACGGCGGATCGCGTCCAGGCCGATCCCGCCTGGCGTGCCGATGGCCGCTCGTTCTTCTATAAGCGCTCGCAGAAGCTGACGGCCGACATGCCGGCGGCGCAAAAGTGGAATAACCCGCGCGATTACATCCATGTGCTCGGCCGTGCGTTCGACGACGATCCGCCGATTGTCGGCCGTGGCGTGAGCGATGCGGCGTTCTCCCTCACGCCAACTGAAAGCCCGTATGTCATCACGGTGCCGGGGTCGCGCTATGCGATCGCGTTCGTTTCGGCGGGCGACGATCCCCGGCTGCGCGTGTATGCGGCTCCCGTCGACTCGGTGCGGGACGGCCACAACGCATGGCGTCCGATCGCCGCGAGCTACGACGATCAGTACATCGCCGGCGACAACCCGGATATCGCGCGCATCGCGTTGACGGGCGACACGCTGTACTGGTTGTCACGCAAGGACGCGCCGCGCGGCCGCATTCTGAAGCTCGATCTGACCAGGGGAGACTCGAGGCCGGACGTCGTCGTGCCCGAGGGCGAGCTGCCGATCTCGGGCGTGTACGCCGGCCGCGGCGCGATTTACTGGCGGGTCAACGATGCGGGCGTGAACGGCGTTCGTCGTTTGCGCTTGCAGCACGGTGCACGCACCGAGTCGTTGCATCTCCCATACGCGGCCAACAATGTCGCCGACGTGGTGGCCGACGCGGAGAGCGATGCCACCGTCCTGTCGACGATGCCTCCGCCGGCGTATTTCGCGGTGGACGCGAAGACGGGGGCCATTACCGACGCCGAGCTGCGCCCGGCCGGACCCGCCGACCACCCGACGGACCTGGTTGACGAAGAAGTGAAAGTCACGAGTTGGGACGGCACCGAGGTGCCGCTGTCGATCACTCACACGAAAACCCTGAAGCTCGACGGCAACAGCCCGGCGGTCATGTCCGGCTACGGCGCCTACGGCATCAACGGACCGGGTTTTGGCGGTCCAGGCATTCGCGCCTTGTACGAGCGGAACGGCATCACCGCCACCTGCCACGTCCGTGGAGGCGGCGAGTACGGCGAGGCGTGGCACCAGGCAGGGTTCCAGGCCACCAAGCCGAACACCTGGAAGGATTTCATCGCCTGCGCCGAGTATCTGATCGCGCACCGGTACACGAGCGCGTCCCATTTGATCGGTTTCGGCGCGAGCGCCGGCGGCATCCTCATCGGTCGCGCGATCGAGGAGCGTCCCGACCTGTTCGCCGCAGCCATTGCGGTGTCTCCGGACGCCGACATGCTGCGCTTCGAGACCACAGCCACCGGGCCGCATAACATTCTCGAATTCGGCAGCGTCAAGACCGAACCCGGCTTCAAGGCGCTCCTCGCGATGAGTCCCTACGCCAACGTGAAGGATGGCGTGAAGTATCCCGCGGTATTGATCACGGCCGGCATCAACGACAACCGCGTCCCCGCGTGGATCCCGGCCAAATTCGCCGCGCGCCTTCAGGCCGCCACGGTGAGCGGCAAGCCGGTGCTGCTGCGGGTGGATTACGACGCGGGGCACGGCGGCATCGACGCGACGATGCGGCAGGCGGTCGCTGCCATTGCGGACACTTTCAGCTTTGCGTTGTGGCAGAGCGGTGACCCGGCGTTTCAACCGCGCACGCCGTGACGCCCTTCCCGCCACCCGCTCCGCCCGGCATGCTGGTCTCGTGATGCTGCCCGGCACGCCGTCAGCGCGTTTCCACCCTGCTCAGATATGCGCCAGTACTTTCGTCGCCAGCGTCTTTTCCATCTCCACGATTTGTGCGGGAGTCGCCTTGCTCTTTTCGCCTGCAACGATCGTCACGCTGAACATCACGGTTCCCTTGCGCACGAGGACCTTGGCGTAGCCGCCGCTGCTCACGGAGTACGCCTCGTCGCCCAGACCCGCCAGGGCGTGACCAGCCAGCGCCCCCGGCATGTGCGACTGATTCCGGAAGGCAACCGGTGTCATCACCATGAGCGTCACCGATGGCGCGCCGATGACGTAGCCGGTGTCCGCCGCGAAGTAGCACACGTGGGTGCTGCCCAGGTAGGGCCTGCCGGGCCGCGACGTGATGCCGAGGGCCGAGCTCACGTCCGCAGCGGTGAGCAGCGTGCAGGGATCCTTGCCGGAGGCTTGTGCGAAGGCCGAGGGCGACACCGCAAGGGAGGCGGCCGCGAGGGCGAGCAGGATGCGATACGATGGCATGTTCCCTATTTGTTGTTTGTGCCCACCGAAACCGGCGCGTGCCCTATCGTGCGCTCGAACAGGCTGAAGATGCGCGTGTACTCATCCGTCCAGGAGTCAGGGCGCAAGAACGCGTGACTCTCCACCGGATACGAGGCGAGCTCCCAGTTGGTCTTGTGAAGTTCGATGAGCCGCTCCGTGAGGCGAACGATGTCCTCGTAGTTGACGTTCGTGTCCACCATGCCATGCGCCATCAGGAGCGGCGCACGGAGCCCGTCGGCGTAATAGATGGGCGATGACTGGTGATACGCGAGCGTGTCATCCTGCGGCAGATTGAGGATCGCCGACGTGTATCCCTGGTTGTAGTGCGCCCAGTCGGTGACACTGCGCAGCGCGGCGCCGGCGCCGAAATAATCGGGCGCCGTGAAGAGCGCCATCAACGTCATGAATCCGCCGTAGCTGCCGCCGTAGATGCCGATTCTGCTCGATGGAATGCCGTAGGTGGCGGTGATGTACTTCGACACATCGACTTCATCCTGCAGATCGCGCCCGCCCATGTGTCGGTAGATCGCCGTGCGCCAATCGCGCCCGTATCCCGACGAAGCACGATAGTCCGCGTCCATCACCACGTAGCCGTGCGCGGCGAGGAACTGGTTGAACAGATATTCGCGTGGATACTCCGACCAGAAGTTGCCCACGTTGTGCAGGTACCCGGCGCCGTGCACGAAGATGACCGCGCCGCCATTCGGCTGCGCGCCAACATCCTGGGGCCGGTACAGGTGAGCAGGAACCTCCGCCCCGTCGGAGGCCCGCACCATCACGATCGGGGGCACCGACCAGGTCTGCGACAGGAAAGCGCTGTCCGGGGACACGGTGAGCTGATGCTCCGCCGCGCCGGGCGTGTTCCGCATGAGAAACAGGTCGGGCGGACGGTTCACGTAGGAGGACACGTCAGCCACGAGGCGGCCGTCCGGCGACACCACCGCGTCGTGACGCCCCGGCGTGGAGGTGATGCGCGTCAACGTCCCGCCGCTCGCCGGGAGCGAGAACAGATGCTCGTCGAAAGGCGATGGGTCGTTGGCAACGAGGTAGAAGGTACGTTCGTCGCGCGAGAGGGCGACGCTCAGCACCTCCCACTTGCCGCTCGTGAGCTGATGGACGTCGCCACCATGCGCCGCGGTCGTATAGAGGTGCGCATAGCCGGACGCCTCGGACACGTACCAGGCCCGCCGGCCGTTGTCGTACCAGCCGGCGCAGGCGTTGCACGCTCCGCCAACCCACGCGGTGTCGTCGAGCGTCTCCACGTTGTGCAGGCGCCCGTCCACGGTCGACAGGGTATAGCGAACACGTTCCTTGTTGTCCGGCCTGAAGGCGGAGAAGAGCGCATCGGTGCCGGCGGCGTTCCAGCCGTGATTCAGCACGAACGAGGCCAGCGAATCGTTCGCGAAGAGTTGGAGCTTCGTGAACTTTTCTTCGGGCAGTGACAGGTACATCAGCTCGACGCGCGCCTGGGCGTCCCCAACGACGGTGCGACCGCGACGCATCTCGGTGTAGCCGCTCTCGGTCACCCAGTACGGGATCTGCACGGGAGTATTCCGTGCCGGTGTGCGCAGCATGACGAGCACGCCACGGCCGTCGGGCGCGACGCTGAGCGACTGAATCGTGCGATCGGCTCCCACATAGATCGTCCTGGGATTGCGGAGCGAATCGACCAATTCACGCTGCGCCTTGGCACTGCTGTCGTGCGCGATCTGCACACGAACCGACCCGAACAGATCGATCTGCTGCCGGGCGAGGCGCCTGGCCTGCGCGGTTCTGGGGGTGGTGGTGTCGCGCGGCGCGGCACCGGTCCGCAGGTCGGTGAGCTGCGTCGTGAGGCCCGTGCTCAGGTCGAGCGCGAACGCGTTGCCGTCGCGCGTGAAGTACACGCGCCGGTCGTCGCTGCTGATCGTGGGGCTGGACTCGCGCTCCTGAGTCTGCGTGAGCCGGCGCAGGGCGCCGCTGCGGTAGTCCAGCAGGTAGATGTCGCCGGCGTACTCAATGGCGCCAAGACGACCGTCGCCGGAGCGTGCCGCGCGCGTGGTGTACGGTCCGGCGGAATCCTCCCGGGCAGCGGTGAGCTGCTCCGGCTTCGCACCCTCCGCCGCGCGCACGCGGTACATGGTTGGCTCGGTGTTCCAGCGGTTCCCCGGCGCCACCCAGTTGAAATAGATCCAGCGGCTGTCAGCGGACCAGTTGACGTCCATGGGAGCCGTACCGTAGAGCTCCGGGCCGCGCATGATGTTGCGGATGGAAAAGTCGAACGCCCTGGTGGACTCGGGAGCGACGCTCTGTGCGGTCAGCAGGGACGGCACGCACAGAGCAATGGTCGCGAGCAGATGGCGGATGTTGGACACGTGATGTATGACCGGCGGGGGAAGCCCAAACCCGGGGACAGCCAATCAGTCTTCGCCGACGTGCTTCGCGTACTCGTCCGGGCCCAGCAGGCTGTCCGTATCGCCGCTGTTCTTCAGGCGGAGCCGCAGCATCCACCCGTCGCCGTATGGATCGCTGTTCACCAGCCCGGGCTCCTTGTCGAGCCGCGAATTCACCGACACCACCTCGCCGGCAATCGGCGCGAACAGTTCCGATACGGCCTTCACCGCCTCGATCGTCCCGAACGTGTCCGACTTGCCGAATGCATCGCCCGGCTTGGGCAGCTCCACGTAGACCACGTCGCCCAGCTCGCCCTGCGCGTAGTCCGTGATCCCGACCTGCACGACATCCGGTTCATCGGTGCGCTTCACGTACTCGTGCTCTTCGGTGTACAGCAGATCCTTGGGGATGTTTGACACGCGCGACTCCACGCAAAGGTGACGTGACGCGCGTAGTCTATTCCGGGCCCGGAAACGAGTCAAGCGAAGTACCCGGCCGTCACGCCATTCGCTCGAGCGTCCTCCATACCTCGTTCACCCGCGCTTCAAGGGCTTCCAGCGTGCTTGCGTTCTCCACCACAAGGTCCGCGCGCGCTCGCTTGAGCTCGGCCGGCATCTGCGCGACGATCATGAGCATCGCGTCATCGCGGCTCAGCCCGCGATCGCGCATGAGCCGCTCCAGCCGCACATCCTCCGGCGCATGCACCAGAATCACGCGGGCGAACTCGCGCTCCATGTCCTGTTCATAGAGCAGGGGAATGTCGCACACGACGAGCCGGTCATCGCGTGCCCGCGCGGCGGCGACGTCCTCGTCACGCAGGCGGCGCACTTCGGGGTGCACCATGGCGTTGAGCGCCTCGAGTTCCGCCGGATTGGCGAACACGATGCGCCTGAGCGCCGCCCGGTCCAGCGTGCCGTCGTCCAGGAGCAGCGCGTTTCCCCAGCGCGCGACGATCGCGCGCAGCGCGGGCGATCCGGGCTCCACGGCGCGCCGCGCCAGCGCATCGGCATCGATGATCGTCGCTCCGTGCGCCGCAAGCAGTCGGGCAACCGTGGATTTTCCGCTCGCGATGTTCCCCGTGAGCCCAACCAGAATCACGGGCGGCGTGCGCCGCGCTGCCGCCGGAACGTCGCGTACACGGGCTGCGTGCAACTGCCCGGCACATCGCAGAACAGCCCCAGCCCGGGCTGTCCGTTCGGGTTGATCGGCACGACGATCACCGAAGCGCTCGTAAAGGGAACCTGTCGCCCGCAGGCCACGCGGGCGGCGGCCGGGTCGCTGAATCGACCGCCACACACGAAGTAGATCGAGTCGCCCGATGCCTGGTCGGATGGCAGGCGGTTGCGCACCACCACCTCGGCGCTGTCGGCGACGCCAATCACATCCTTGAACGTCATGACGACCGAATCAGCCGTGAGCGAGGTGGTGAGCGTATCCACCAGTCCGTAATCCAGAATGGCCGGCGCCACCTCGGTGGTGTTGTCGAGGCCGCTGTTGTTGAACCTCGTATCGAACAGGGTGATCGACGCCACGAACGGGCCCTGGTTCTCCTGCCCAAGCGCGAACGCGGTTCCGCTGAACGACGCCACCGGAAGCGGCAGCGTCGTGGTGGTCAGAACGGACACGCCGGTCGCTCCCGCGTCGGCGTTGATTTCGATCGAGGAGAGATCGCCATCCGGGTCGGAGCCGCCAAGTTGGAAGCGGAGCAGCCCGGGTTCCACCTCGATCGCGGAGCTCACTGAATCCAGCACGGGGGGATTGTTCCCGGTGACCAGATAGATCGGACTCGCCTGAGTGACCTGTCCCGGACGCGCCAGATAGGTCTGGCCTGAACTGCTCAGCGCCAGCGTATCGCCCTGGGCGCCACGCAGAATGCCGAACACACCGATCGGGCAGAAGGGTCCGGTGGCATCCGGCGCGTTGAGTGCGAGGCACGGCGTCAGATCGAACGTGATGGGCACTTGCTGCAGTCCGGTCGTCACCGGGAAGGTGCCATCGAACAACGTGATCGGCGGGAGCTCCTGTTCACTCGACCTGCCGAAGCCGAATACCTGTACCTCCACCGTGGATCCGGCTGGCGCCTGCTGCATGTTCACGCGCAGCGACAGACTCGCGCGGGTGGATGGCTGGACCGGTGCGTCGCTCTGACACGCGGCGAGAACGAGCGCGAGCGGAATGAGCCACGGAAAGGGAACGCGCATGGGGGTAGTCGGCGGAGGGGACGGACGGAATGTGCGAAGCTAGGGTACCTTTGATGCCGCTGTCAACGGCGCCACGACGCTGATCAGAGCAGCGGAACCTGGTCCTCATCCATCCGCGGGAGCTGATGACAGTGGCGACAGCGTGCTTCATAGGACTCCCGCCCGCCCACCATGATTACAGGCGAGTCGTAGCGCGCCGGCCTGCCCTCGATGAGCCGCTGATTCCGGCTGGCGGGCCCGCCGCAGATCACGCAGATCGCGTGCAGCTTGTCTACTACATCGGCAACGGCCATGAGCTGCGGCATGGGGCCGAACGGCTCGCCGCGAAAATCGGTGTCGGTGCCCGCGAGAATCACGCGGATGCCGCGCGCGGCGAGCGACGCGGCGAGCGGCGTGATACCGGCGTCCAGAAATTGCGCCTCGTCAATCGCGACGACGTCAGCCCGTGGATTTACCTGTCGCGCGATCTGCGAAGATGAATCAACCGGCAGCGCATCGACGCTGCGCCCGTCGTGACTCGAGATGGTGAAGACGCCGTGGTAGCGATCATCGAGGTGCGACTTGAACACCTGCACCGTCTTCCTGCCAATGATCGCGCGCCTCACGCGGCGAATGAGTTCTTCGCTCTTGCCGCTGAACATCACGCCGGCGACCACTTCGATCCACCCGCTGCGGGCGCCGTAGTACATCTGCTCCGTCACGGACGCGGCGGCCGCGTTGGCCGGGGCGGCCGGGGCGGATGTTCGGGTCGCTGCGGGCGATCGCCGCGCGATGGCCGTGCACCACGCGGCCCGCGGTCGGCTGAGTCCCGGCGTGCTCCACGATCGCCACGGTCTCCGCGCTCGCCGCGCTCGCCGCGCTCGCCGCCTTCGCGGTCCATGCGAGCCAGCAGCCGGCGTCCCCGCACCGTGACGCCGGTCAGACGCGCCACGACCTGCTCCGCGAGATCCGCACTCACTTCCACGATCGAGTGGCCCTCTCGCAGCTCGATGCGCCCGATCCGGTCGCCCGGCACGGCGGCTTCATTGGCGATCGCCCCCACGAGGTCGCTCGCCGTCACCTGGTCGCGCGTCCCGGCGTTGACGAAGACGCGCCGCGTCGCGGGAGCCGCCGCGACGTCCCCCACTGCCGGCGCGTGCGCCGGCCCCCCCCCACGTTGTTCCCGTTCGCGCTCCAGCAATCGCAGGGCAGCCGCGGCAATCTCCGCACCGTCATACTCCTCCAGCAGCGGCTCGAGCGCCAGCAGCTCGCGCGCGGGGACGCTGGCCTGAAGTACGGCGCGCAGCTCATCCCGCACGCGGCGCTCGCGCGTTCGAGCCCGTGCTGCCGCATCCGGCAGCCGGTACGGACGCACGGTCCCGGTGCCTGCCAGCAGGCGCAGGGCCGGGAGCTGTCGCGGCGTGATGAGTGCAATCACCGCTCCGCCCGACGCCACGGCGCGCAGCGCGTCCCGCGTGGCCGGGAGATCGGCCAGGATGACGACATCGGCCTGCCGCGCCGCTTCGCCGCGCGATACCACGAGACCGGCGTCGTCGCCGTGAAACCCCCGTGCGCGCGCGAAGCGCTCCAACGCAGCTGCGCCCGCATCGCTCGCGGCGTACAGCACCGCGCGCTCAGGGTCGAGATCATCCAGCAGCTCGCTCAGCGCTGCCGCGCGCGAGCCCGCCGCGACAAGGACATAGCGCAGGTCGACGGCTTCACCAGTCGACGCATCGGCTTCGACGGCGCGCCGCGCGCGCCAGGCATACCGCTCCACCACGGTTTCGACCGCCGGCGTCATCTGCGCGGCCACGACGGCGCGAGGCATGTCCCTGGGGACTTCGGCGAGTACGGCCTCGAGTGCGCCGGTCTCCCCCAGGTCCGCCAGGACATCCACCCAGGCCAGGACGAGTGCGCGCAGCGTGTGCAGCTTGAGCGTGGCGCTGCGTATGAGTTCGATGATGAGTGCCGGCGGTCCGGCAATTACCGTGGCAGGGTGCGCGGCGAGCAATCGCGCGGCGCGGCGTACGCTCGTGACGGGAAGGGCACGCACGGCCGGGTGCGCGCTCTGCCGTGCGACGGCGTCCGCGATCTCGACGGCCGTTTCCGTGTCGGGCGTGAGCACGAGCACCTGCGTCCCATCGCCGGCGGCGTCGAGCCGCTCCAGCGCGGGCCCGAGAAATCGGGGGATGGCCAGTACGTCGTGCGGCAGCATGTACAGCACATTCTGGTTCCGCGCGATGCCGCTCTGCTCGCGCTCGTCCTGCCCCTCGCTCTGATGCTCCACCCTGCCTCCGGTTTTCAATGGCGCGGCGATCGAGCCGCGAGTAAAGTATAGCAGGATAGGCACGTTCACTCCACACGCCGGAATCGCCAGTGCCAGAAGCCATCGCCGCCCGCACCTTCGCTCCATCGCTGAACATCGCGAAGCTCAAGGAATCCGCGACGCTCGCCGTGTCCGCCCGCGCCAAGGCGCTGCGCGCCGCCGGTCGCAACATCGTCGATCTCGGCGCGGGAGAACCGGATTTCGACACGCCGGTCTACATCCGCCGCGCGGCGCAGCGCGCCATTGACGCCGGCGCCACGCGCTATACCGCCACCGAAGGCATTCTGCCGTTGCGGCAGGCGATCGCCGATCGCGTCGCACTGGACTACCACGGCGAGGACGCCGTGTCGCCCGCGGACATCATTGTCTCTACGGGATCGAAGCAGTCGCTGTTCAACACCTGCTTCGTGCTCTTCGGGCCGGACGACGAGGTGCTCATCCCGACACCGAGCTGGACGAGTTACTACGAGATGGTCACGCTGGCGCGCGCCACCGCGGTGCCGGTGATGGGGGACGCGGGGCACGGACTCAAGGTCAGCGCCGCGATGCTCGAGGCCGCGGCCACGGCGCGCACGCGCGGCGTGATGCTCAATTCGCCGTCGAACCCCACCGGGGCGGTGTACAGCCGCGCCGAACTCGAGGAAATAGTCGCATTATGCGACGAACGGGGGTGGTGGCTCATCAGCGATGAGATCTACCGCGACATCTCGTACAGCGGCCGGGCCACGTCGGTGCTGGACGTGGCGCAGAACCGCGACCGGCTCGTCGTGGTGGATGGCGTGGCCAAGGCCTACGCGATGACCGGCTGGCGCATTGGCTGGGCGATCGCGCCACGCGCGGTGACGAAGGCCATGAGCGCGCTGCAGTCGCACACCACATCCAACGCCACGTCGGTGTCGCAGCACGCGGCGCTGGCCGCACTCACGGATCGCGCCGCGGCGGAGGAGGCCGTGTCCACGATGGTGTGCGAGTTCCAGGCCCGCCGGGATCTGCTCGTTGCCAGCATGGCGCGGGAGCCGCGGCTGCAGTACGTGTATCCGGACGGCGCGTTCTATCTCTACCTCAACGTGGCCGCGGTGCAACCGGACGGCGACGCGGGCGCGGCGTTCGCCACGCACCTGCTGGAGCGCCATGATGTGGCCGTTGTCCCGGGTGCGGCGTTTCTCACACCCGACTGGATCCGGCTGTCGTACGCCGCGCCGCGCGAGAGCGTCATGGACGGCGTGGGGCGCGTGATCACGGCGTTCGGCGAGCTGGTGCCGTGACCTGACCGGTCGCACGAGCCAGCCGGGTTCCTGACCGATCCACCTTTTCCCGCGGTCGAGTGATTACCACCATCGTTCTCATCAAGTGCGATCCCAAGCTGATCCCGCAGGCCGCGATGAAGCTGTCCGGCATTGACGGGGTCGCGGAGGTCTACTCCGTGTCCGGCGAATGGGATCTCGTGGCCATCGTGCGCGTGGCGGAGTACGATCAGATCGCGCACGTCGTGACCGAGGAATTTGCGCGCGTGCCGGGCGTGGACCGGACGCAGACGCTCACCGCATTCCGCGCCTACTCCAAGGGCGACCTTGAGCAGGCCTGGGACATCGGACTGGAGTAGCGGGACGCGCGCGTCATGAGCGACGACATCACCGCCTACATCGCCGAGCTGTTCTCGCCGGAGGATGACGTGCTGCGCGCGGTTCGCGATGCCGCCGCGCGCGCGGACATGCCGCCCATTGCCGTCGTGCCGGAAACGGGTCGCTTCCTCCAGGTCCTCCTGCGCGCGGCTGGTGCGCGTCGCGTGCTTGAGCTGGGCACCCTGGGTGGCTATTCCGCCATCTGCATGGCGCGGGCGCTGCCCGCCGACGGCCGCATCATTTCGCTCGAGGTCAGTCCGGAGCACGCCGCCTTCGCGCGGCGTCAGCTCGAACGTGCCGGCGTTGCGGACCGGGTCGACGTGCGCACGGGCGCCGCGCTCGACTTGCTTCCAGCACTCGCGGGGGAGCGCTTCGACGCCGTCTTTCTCGACGCCGACAAGGCGTCGCTGCCCGCCTACTTCGACTGGGCGATGCGGCTGCTACGCTCCGGCGGCCTCGTGATCGCCGACAACACTCTGCGCGGCGGCCGCGTGCTCGATGCAGACGATCACGATCCGGACCTGCTCGGCATCCGCGAATTCAATCGCAAACTGGCCACCGACCCGCGCGTGACGGGCCTCGTGGTTCCGATTGGCGACGGCGTGGGCGTGGGCGTGGTGAGCGGGTCAGACCCTCGCTGAGACCCCGACCCGCTCACGTTTCACTCTCCGCTGCGCGCCTCGAAACTGTCCAGGCACCAGCTCCCCTTCCCGCGAAAAACCTCCTCCCAGCGATCCCCCTTCCACTGCAGCACCGTCAGGAAGGTGTCGCCGCCGAACCGCCACCCTTCGAGCACGATCTCGTCAATCCCGTCGCCCGTGAGGTCGAGGTGGTCGTAGTAGCGCCGGAATTCCGCCGCCGCCAGCGGGCCATTCACCCGGTGCACGTAGCTCGGCCGGTAGCGTCCGCCGGAGTCGGCGTCCGCGACGATGAGCATGTGTGCCGTGCGCGCGTCGGGCCGGGCCGTGTTCTCCGCCGTCGCATCGATGAACGTGGCCACGATGGTCGGCCAGCGCGTCGTGCCGCTCGGAAATGACACCGCGTGCATGTCGAGCGAGTCGAGCTGCCGCTGCGGGATGTCCGCGGCCGGCGCCGCCTCCATCGCCATGGCGTGCGCAATGCGATCCAGTTCGTCCCTGGGCAGCGGAAAGCCGCCTCGCGCCCGCGCGAGACCACTGTTTGCCGCCAGGTACTGCAGCGTGTAGTCCGGCCCCGCCACCGTGCGCTGCAACGCCACGGATGCCACGGGCGTGAGCGTCTGGCAGCCGGGCAGCGAGTAGAAGGGCACGCGCCCCGGCTCCCACATCCCGCGCCGCACGTCCACACTGCCATCCGGCGCGCCGTCGTGATAGAGCGCATAGTGCTGGCTGGGTCGCAGATAGATCTCGTCGAATCGCTTCCAGCTCTCCGCGGAGAGATCGATCTGGTGCAGCGCGCCTCCGTCGATGACCGCTACGGGGACCATGCGCGGATCACCGACTTCACCGAATACCTGGAACAGGATGTTGGGATGCGCGGACAGATTCAGCTCGTTCGCCACGCGCACCGCCGGCGCCTCTTCCGATTGCCGGGTGGCGCCGAGTGCACGTGGCTTGTCGCAGCCCGTCGCGACGACTAGGATGCTGGCGAAGAGTGCCGGTGATATGCGCACGAACAAGCGAATCGCGGTGTGACCGTGGTGTGTGTTGGGCGGATCCGGGGAGCCACCGGGAGAAGACCGCCGGGGTGTGCCGCGTCCCAGGGGCCCGGACGTCCACAATTCCCGCATCTCATAGACGCAGAGGGCAGGGCGGATGCAACGCTCGCACGGGTGCGCACGGATTCATTTGCTTCCATGGATTCTGGCGTGCGTGCTGGCGGCGCCCGCTGCGGCTCAGGCCGGTGCGGGGGTGGTCCTTGCCATCAAGCCCCGCCTTGGGGACACGCTGGTGACCCGCTTCGAGCAGCGTCTCGAAATGACCGGCACCGCGCGCCTCCATGGCGCGGACAGCACGAGGCGGACGAGCGGCTCCATGCTCATGTTGTCGCGCGCCCTGGTGCAGGGCCGCGATGAGGACGGCACGGAGATCGCCATGATCGTGGACTCCGTCGCGCTCGGCGGCATGAACGCCGGGATGAATCTCGAACAGTTGCGCCGGGCGGCGCAGGGGCGCCGCGTCAACCTGCGCATTACGCCGGATGGCGCTATCACCGTTCTGCAGCGCAGCGTGGCGGACATGCCAGACCTGGGCGCCCTCGTCTCGGCGCTGCAGTCCACGCTGCCGGCCGCACCTGTGGCGCCCGGAGCGTCCTGGCGACGCGCCATGGCCGTTCCCGTGGCCGGCGCCAGCGATGCCGAGCATGTGGCGATGCTCAGCGCCGTGTACCGGCTCGATTCGCTGTCGGCCGACAGCAGCCAGGCCTGGATCTCCATGCATGGCACCATTTCGCGCTCGGCGCCGGCGTCCGCCGGCCAAAGTGCACGCGTCGAATCCACGGGCGAGGTGACGGGCGGAATGCAGATTGACCGGGCGCTGGGGTGGTGGGTGGAGTCGCATGCGACGATCACGCTCACCACGACGCTCACGCCGGGAATTCCGGGAACATCGCGGCCGGCCCGGGTGGAAACCCGCATAACGGAAGAGATGCGCGCGCGACCGAGTCACTGAACCGCGTCCGTCCCACGGACGCTGCCCTGCGGCACCGCCACGTCTGATGGCGATACCCGTGGCTCGCCGATAGATTGGAGTGTGCGCCTCGTACACCTGGCCGATCTGCACCTCGGCTTCCGGCAATATCACCGGCTCACGCCTGCCGGGATCAACCAGCGCGAGACGGACGTCGCTGACGCGTTTCGCCGCGCGATTGACCGCATCATCGAGCTGAAGCCCGGGATCATCGTGGTCGCCGGCGATGTGTTTCACTCCGTCCGGCCGATGAACCCGGCCATTGTCGGCGCGTTCCAGGAGTTCCAGCGGCTCGTGCAGGCATTGCCCGGGACCCGGATCGTGATGGTGGCCGGCAATCATGATCAGCCACGCGCGACCGAGACCGGGTGCATCCTGCGGTTGTTCTCGCGGCTGGGCATTCACGTCGCGGTGGATGCGCCAGAACGCCTGTCGTTTCCAGAGCACGAGCTGTCCATACTTGCGGTGCCCGAACTGGCCGGCCGCATTCCCGAACTTGCGCCTGATCCGGACGCGAAGCACAACGTCCTCGTGCTGCACGGCGAAGTGGCCGGTGTGCTGCCGGCGCACATTGCGGCGTCGGAGCGGGCCGCGGTTGAGATCCCGCGCGAGGCACTGCGCGCCGCCGAGTGGAGCTACATCGCGCTGGGACACCTGCACGTGCACCGTCAGATCGCATCCAACGCGTATTACTCGGGCTCCATCGAGTACACGTCGTCGAATCCCTGGGGTGAAATGCTCGAGGAGCACGACGCCGCGCTTCCCGGCAAGGGGTTCGTGGAGTACGACCTCGAGACCGGAACGCACACCTTCCACCACATTCCGTCCAACCGCCGCCTCGTGGATCTCGCCACGATTCATGCGCGCGGCATGACGGCCGGGGAGCTCGACAGCGCCATCCGGGAGCGGGTGGAGGCGTGCGACGGTGGCATCGACGACTGCGTCGTGCGTCTCGTCGTGCGCGACGTGCCGCGGCACATCGTGCGCGAGCTCGATCACAGGGCCCTGCGCGACTACAAGCGCCGGGCGCTCCACCTGCACCTGGATGCGCGCCGGCCGGAGCTGATTCGCGATTCCGCGAGCGGCGCGCCGGGCCGCCGCGCGACGCTCATGGAGCTGGTGGAGTCGTATCTCGGTCGCCGCGTGCTGGACGCCGATCTCGATCGCGGCGCGCTCGTGCAGCTCGGCCTCCAGTATCTGCGCGACGCGGACGCGGCCGCCGACCAGGCCGCGGCAACGGCAGCGAGCTAGTGCGCCTTCACCACATCGCGCTTTCCAACTTCCGGCAGCACGCGGACACCCGCATCGAGTTCGACACGGGGCTCACCGGAATCATTGGTCCCAATGGATCTGGAAAGACGACGATCCTCGAGGCGATCGCCTGGGCCATGTATGGCAATGCCGCCGCGCGCGGCACCCGCGATTCGATTCGCTTCGCGCGTGCCGGAGCGCGGGCCAGTGTGCGGGTGGAGCTGGAGTTCGATCTCGGCGGCCATCGCTATCGCGTAGTTCGGGGGCTCACCAACGCCGAGCTCTATCTCGACGGCGGCGCGACGCCCATTGCGAACTCCATCAGCGGGGTCACCGATCTCCTGGCGCGCCGCATTGGCATGACGCGCGAGGAGTTCTTCAACACGTACTTCACCGGACAGAAGGAGCTGAGCGTGATGTCGGCCATGGGGCCGTCGGAGCGCGCGCAGTTCCTGTCGCATGTCCTGGGGTACGAACGGCTCCGAGCGGCACAGATCCTGGTGCGCGGTCGTCGCGCCGAGATCGTCTCGCGGGTCACCGGGTTGCGCCAGGGGATGCCGGACCCCGACGTCGTCATGCGCCAGCTCTCGGAGTCGGAGGCGCGCCTGTCGGCGACCATCGGGGTCGCGGCCGCCGCGGCTGCGGAACGCGAACGGGCGATCGCCGAGCTGGAGCGCGTCGCGCCGCGCTGGGAGGCCATGCAGCGCGAGCGCGACGAGCTGCAGGCGGTGCTCTCGGAATTGCGCGTGGCGGAGGGTGAGGAAACGGCGCTCCGACGTGACACGGAGCGACTGGAGCGCGACCTGGCGGAGATCGCCGCGGCGCGCGCCGAGCGTGAATCGCTGCGCGTGGACCTCGAGCCCTACGGGCGCTACCACGCCGAATTTCAGCACCTGGAATCGCTCGCCCGCGAGGAAGGGCGTCGTCGCGCGCTGCTCGCGACGCGTCATGCGCTGGATGAGGAGCTGGCGCGCTTTCGCGAGCGCCGCGCACGCATCGAGAGCGCGCCGCGGCTGGAGGAGGAAATTTCGCTCGCGCAACGCGAGAAACGGGACGAGCTGGAGCTGGTGGACGGACAGCTCGAAGCACGCCGTACGGAGTGGGTGCGCGACCGGCAGGAAGCGGATACCAAGCGGCAGGCGCTGCGCGATCAGTTCTCCGAGCTCAAGCAGCAGCGCGACCGGCTCGCCTCCGCCGGCGAGGATGGCGCCTGTCCTACCTGCGCGCGCCCGCTCGCCGGTGCGTTGCGCTCCGTACTCGAACTGCTCGACGGGCAGTTGGAGACCGTGCGCGTGGATGGGAATTACTTCAAGGGACGGGTGGAGCAGCTCCACGAAATGCCGGATGACATCCGGCAGCTCGATGAGCGTCGTCGCGCGCTCTCGCAGGAAGTCACCACGCTGGAGCGGCGGCTGATGAAGGTGCAGCTCGCGGTGCAGGAACTCGCCCAGCTCGGCGGTGACATCGTGGAAAAGGAGGCTCGCCACGACGCGCTGGGCCGCGAGCTCGATGCGCTCCCTGCGGGCTACGATGCGGAGCGACACGAGACGCTGCGCCGCGAGCTGGATCGGCTCATGCCCATTGACGCCCGGGCCACACGGTTGAGCGCGCAGATCGAGCGCGAACCATCGGTGTCGCGCGAGCGTGAGCACGTGCGCGGCAGCATGCTCGCGCTGACGGAGCGACTGCGGCAGTTGCGCGGACGGCGCGACGCCATGACGGTATCCGAGGCGGACTTCCTGGCGTTGCGCACCGGGTACGAGCACGCGGCACAGGTGCTGCGGGCGGCCGAACTGGCCGCCGCCGCTGCGGACAGCGATGCGGTGAGCGCGCGCAGCGCGCTCGATCGCGCCGAGCATGCCGCGCGCGAGCTGGAATCGCGCCAGCGCCTGCTCGGCGAGCTCAACGCGCGCAAGCGCCTGCACGATGAGCTCGATCGGGCCTATACCGATCTGCGCACCGACCTGAACTTCCAGCTGCGCCCAGAAATCTCCGAACTCGCCAGTTCGTTCCTCTCTGAGCTCACGGATGGGCGCTACAGTGAGCTCGAACTCGATGATCGTTACAATATCGTCGTGCTGGAGGATGGCGTCGCGAAGCCGGTCATCTCGGGCGGTGAGGAGGATCTGGCGAGCCTGGTGCTGCGGCTCGCCATCTCGCAGATGATCGCGGAACGCGCGGGGCAGCCGTTCTCGCTGCTGATTCTCGATGAGATCTTCGGCTCGCTGGATGACGTGCATCGCGCCACCGTGGTGGACCTGCTGCGCCACCTGGGCGACCGGTTCGAGCAGGTCATCCTCATTACGCACATTGAGTCGGTGCGCGAAATGCTGGATCACGTGGTCTCGCTGCGCTTCGACGACGAGAGCGGGGCCTCCGTCGTGTCCGCTCTCGATGGAACGGGGCCTGCAGCAGCCGTGGATGCGTTGCCGGACATGTTCGAGAATGCGGGAGCACCCGACTGATGGCCATCGCCCGCAACTGGAGGGCGAATCAGGTGCCGGAGGGACCACTCCAGGCGCGGTTCGCCGACATCCCCGCGCTCAACCGGATCTTCTCCGACAGCTTCACGGAGCGGTACCGGCGTGACGGGCTCACGGGTGTGCGGGTGCCGCACCTGAACCCGGCCATCTGGCAGTATGCCATGTCCGATGCGAACGGCGGCGCGCTGCTCTGGCGCGATGATCGCGGCGAGATTGCGGCGTTCAACGTCGTCCACCGGTCCGGACGGGAAGGGTGGATGGGTCCGCTGGCCGTGCGACCCGATCTGCAGGGCACCGGCGTGGGGAAGCGAGTCGTGCGAGCGGGCATCACCTGGCTGCAGGAGGCGAAGGCCGGAACGATCGGGTTGGAGACGATGCCGCGCACCATGGACAATATCGGCTTCTACTCCTCGCTCGGCCTGGTGCCGGGGCGGCTGACGATCACGGTTACGGTGGACGCCGCGCACGGTGAGCGGCCGCCCTCGCTGTTGTCACGCCTCACGCCGGACGAGCGGGACCACGCCGTCGTGGAGTGTCGCGAGCTGCTCAACGGACTGCTCGACGGCTACGACTTCACGCGCGAACTGCTGCTCACACACGAGCTGGGTCTTGGCGACACGGTGATCTTTCGCGCTGCCGGAAACGTGGTGGGCTACGCGCTCTGCCATACCGTACCGCTCGTGGAGGGGCGCGCGCGCGAGGAGACCCGCGTGCTCAAGCTCGTGCTGGCGCACGCCCGCGATCTGCCGCTGGCCGTTAGCGACCTCGCCGACTATGCGCGCCGCACCAGCACGCGCCGCGTCGCGTTTCGCGTGCAGACGGACTATGCGTCGTCGTATCGCGACATCATCTCGCTGGGCGGGCGCGTGCGTTGGACGGATCTGCGCATGACGCTCGACGGCTACCCCGAACCGATCGCGTCCGAGGGGCTCGTGTTCAGCAACTGGGAAATTTGACGCGCCCGGAAGGGGTCGTGGTGACCGGCGCCGACGAGGCGAGTACACGTACAGAGGCTCGTGGCGCGTACCGGGATGCTCCCGGGGTGTGCCGCGCGCTGATGGTGATGGCTCTGGCGTTCCTGTCGGCTGCACTGCCGGCACAGGGTCGCGCTGCACCTCTGATCACGCTGCACCGCGGACTGGTGATCACGCATTCCGTGCGTGTGGCGCCGGGGCGCTACCGGCTTGCTGCATCCGCATCGCTCGACTCCGCGGTGATTGTCGTGCGCGGCGACGACGTGACCGTGGACTTCGCGGGTGCCGCGCTGGACGGGACAGACCCGGCGGCCGATCCTGATCGCGCAGCCGGTGTCGGCATTCGCGTCGAGGGCGGGCACAACGTGCGCATTCTCAACGCTCACGTGCGGGGATATGCGGTGGGCATTCTCGCGCGCGGCGTGCGGGGGCTCACGCTGCAGGGCAACGATCTCAGTTACAACTGGAAGCCGCGCCTGTACAGCCTGGTGGAGCACGAGAGCCTTGTGGACTGGCTCTCGTTCCACCAGAACGAGCATGACGAATGGCTCCGCTACGGCGCCGCCATCTATCTCTCGGATGTGACGGGCGGCACAATCCGCGACAATCGCGCGGAGCAGGGGATGAACGGGCTCATGATGGTACGAAGCGACAGCCTCGTCATCCGGCAGAATGATTTTTCCTTTGACTCCGGACTCGGCATCGGGTTGTACCGCTCGAGTCACAACGTGATTGCGCACAACCGGCTGGACTATGATGTGCGTGGCTACAGCCAGGGTTTCTACCGGCGCGGGCAGGATTCGGCGGGGCTGCTCATGTACGAACAGAGCATGCAGAACATCGTCGCGTACAATTCGGTGACGCACGGCGGAGATGGGCTGTTCGTCTGGGCGGGGCAGAGCACCATGGACACGGGAGCCGGCGGCGTCAACGACAACCTGTTTTTCGCGAACGATTTCAGCTTCGCGCCAGCCAACTGCATGGAAGCGACGTTCAGCCGGAACATCTTCGTCGCCAATCGGCTGGAGGGTTGCGAGTACGGACTGTGGGGCGGCTACAGCTACGACTCGAAAGTCGTGGGGAACCGATTTATCCGGAATCGCACCGGGATCGGCATCGAGCACGGGCAGAACAATCTCATCGCGGCGAACACATTCACCGGCGATTCCACCGCGGTGCACGTATGGGCTGATTCCGTTGAACCGTCGGACTGGGGCTATCCGAAGCATCGCGACACGCGAAGCCGGGACTACCGCGTGGAGCACAACGTCTTTGCGCATAATCGCGTGGCGCTGCGGGCGAGGAATACCAGTGGGCTCGTGGTCGCACAGAATGTCATGGCGCGCGTGGACTCGGTGGCCGTGTTGCGTGACACGCCGGGATACCGGCTCGCGGACAACGACGTGCGTGATTCGCTCGCCGCGTTCGATCCGGCGCCGGCGCTGCCCGGCGAATACGCACGCCTTGCTCCGCGCCCCGACAGCGGCGGCATTCTGCCGGCGACAACGCCAGTGCAGACGCGGCCACGTTCCTCCATTGTCGTCGACGAATGGGGCCCATACGATTTTCGCTCGCCCATGCTGTGGCCGCTCGACAGCGTGCGAGCCGTGCCGCTGCACCTGCAGGTACTCGGTCCTCCCGGCAGCTGGCGCGTGACCAGCCGGCGTGGCCTCGCGGCGCTGTCGCGCACCAGCGGCCGGGTGCCCGACACGATTGCCGTGACGCCGTCGCCCGTAGCCGACGCCGACTGGGCGCTTGTCCTGGAGTATCGTGGCGCGGCAACGACCTCGCCACGTGGCGTGCATCACGCCGCCGGTACGCCCATTCGTTTCGCGTACGGGCGCTTCGAGCCCGCCGTGCAGTGGACCGCACGCGTGTTCGCATGGAGCGACAGCACCGATCCGCGCAGCAGGCCCGACGCCTTCGCGGCGCTGCTGCGCGGCACACCGCTCGTCACGCTACACCCGCCGCGGCTCGATGTCGAAGGCTCCGGCCGGTTGATCCCTGGCGTCCCCGCCGAGCATGTTGCACTGGAGGCGACGGGCACGGTCACGCTCGCGCGAGGCACGTACACGCTGCGCACGATCAGCGACGATGCCATGCGCGTGTGGGTGGATGGCAGACTGATGATCGATCAGTGGAAACCACACGAGTCGGCGCCCGGCTTCGCGACGATCGCGGGAGGGCGGCACGATCTGCGCGTTCAGTACTACCAGATTGACGGCTGGCAGGAGCTGCGCGTACAGATCGTGCGCGGAGTGGACCGGTCACCGGGCACGCCGCCGTCGTCCTGAGCCACGGACGAACGGTGGGCGATCGCGCTCCGCGGCATGGGCGTCGCGCCGTGTGCCGGGATCGGAGCACCACCGGAATGAGCAGGTGCTACATGGATCAGCAGCGGATCGGGCAGTGGTGGAGAGTGATCGGCAGCGGCGCGTGTCTCGTGCTGGCCTGCTGTCATCGCGCACGGCAGGCGCCCATCGATCTCTCCTGCGATCAGATCGTCTATACGGCAGCGGAGGACAGCAATCGCTTCATGTTGCGGACGGGATCGGCCCCGAACGACGACCTGCGGCGTGCGGATCGCGGCCAGCTCGTCGTGCGCACGCATCCCATCGTTTCATCTGAGCGGCTGGAGCCGCCGTTCCGGGTGACGCTCACCCGCGCCGGTGCCCTGGCGGCCGAAGGGTCGGCGCTCAGTGACTCGACGTATCTCCTGTCCGACAGCGCCGGATCGTACGGCGTGTCGGTTCGCTGCATGCACTGCGGCCATGCCGACACCGCGGTCACTCTCTCCGCCGGACGCACCGACACGCTCGACGTCTATCTCACGCGATTCCCGGACAACTGCGAGGCAAAGCGGAGGCAGGCGGAGGCAGGGGCGGCCCATGGGCTGCCCCGATAATGCATCGGCGCCACACGGCTGGGCTACGGTGGGTTGCGCCTGGCTTCCTTACCCGGCCAGCAGCGCCGCGGTCAGTCGAATGTCAGTTGCGGCGCCGAGTCGCTCGAAGCTGGTCGCCGCGGCCTGCAGTTCCAGCTCCGCATCCGCGCGATTCCCGCTGTCGCGGTACGCCTGTCCCAGCAGCATGCGCGCGCGGGCGGCCTCGTACGGCAGGTCGCTCTCCTTCCACAGCCGCCATGCGCTGCGCAGACTGACTGCAGCGCGGGGGAAATTCTCTTCGCCGAGTTCCACCAATCCTTGCGCGAAGGCGGCGGCGGCGGCGAGAGCAGGCGAGGCGTATGACTCGGCGATCGTCGCCAGCTCCATGGCAGTCGCCCGCGCCACTGCTCTGTCGCCCGTAACCAGCGCCACCTCCGCACGTGCGGGAAGCAGTCGC
>DATNDS010000164.1:0-11277 GCA_035553215.1 Gemmatimonadaceae bacterium | reverse complement strand
AGTCCGGTACGGTCGCGGTGTTCACCGAGCGGTCGGGCGCGAATGGAATCACGCTACACCATGATGGCAACATCGTCATGCCGCACGCGCACACGGTGTCCGTCGATCCGCGCACGCATCTCGTGTATTTCCCGCTCGAGAGCGTGAACGGGAAACCGGTGCTCCGGATCATGGCCGGCGACGCGCCACGGTGAAGGCGTGGACGTGGTCACCGCCTGAAGCCGTCGGTAAGCCGGGACCGGCGCTCGGCCGAGACGGCAGAGTGAGACATGGATTGACCGACGCGTATACTTCGGTATGACCACGAACAGAACGCTTGGACTCGTTGGCGGCACCAGCATGCGTACATTCAGGCGAGTAGGTAGTGGCCATGGCGAAGGTCAAATGCGGCATTTCGGTATCGGTGAACAACTGTGCGGCCGGTCGCCACATGACGGAGGAGCACCCGTTCCGCGACATGCCGCAGAACCTGCTGCATCACTGGCAATTGGACGAGGCGGAGAAGCACAAAGCGGAGCTCAACGCGCTGCTGGATGGAGGCGCGTTCATCATCGGGCGCAACATGTTTGGCCCGCGCGGACCGGAGTACGACCGCTGCATCGCCGGATGTGAGCCCGACCCATCCGCCTAACGCGATCAACTCGAGGATCAATCTCGGTTAGGCGTCCCACAATCGTCGTGCTTCCGCCGCCATGAGCTCCGGCTGCTCTTCCGGGAAGAACAGCTTGGCGTGCTCGACGCTCCGGACGCCACCTGAGTTGGGAAAGGTGCGAGCGAGCCAGGCGGGGCTCGATTTCGAGAAGACGACGTCGTCGGCGCCCCAGAGAATCCGCACGCGTCCCCGGTAGGCGCCGAGCGCCGGGGCGCTGTCGGCGAGCGCATTTGCGCCCAGGCCGATCGTCAACGCATCGTACTGCGCCTTCCGCTGTGCCGAGCTCACGATCGGCGCGAAATACATCTCGATCGCTTCATCGGTGGGGTTGCGCGGGTTCGCGTACCCGATGCCGCCGAGTCCGCGCGCGCTACGGGCGAGCGGTTTGTCGGCGAGCGCCGGCGCGATGGATTTGTCAGCGAGTCCCCCGGCGCGCGCCAGCCTAACGAACGGCAGGAACGACGCCGGCGGGCAGTCGTTCTGTGTGTCGCAGTTGGTGAGGAGGAGCGATCGCACGCGCTGCGGCGCCTCGATCACCAGCCGCTGCGCGATCAGGCCGCCGCTGTCGTTGGCCACCACGTCGCATGCCTCCACGCGAAGGTGGTCGAGCAGACTAACGAGCATGCGGACCTGCGTTGCCGGCGTAATCGCCTCCGACTCGCCGACGTCCGAGTAGCCGAGTCCCATCAGGTCGGGTGCGATGCAGCGGCGGACGCCCGCCAGGCGCGTGATGGCCCCGCGCCACTGGAACCCGTTCAAGGGATAGCCGTGGAGGAAGAGCGCCGCCGGTCCGCTGCCGCGCTCGACGTAGGCGATCGACCCCGCGGGTAGCGGAGCGAATTTGCGCAGCCTCGAGAATGCCGCCGCGTCGAGGTCGGTCGGGGCGGGCGTACCCGGAAAGGCAAGAAGCATTCGCGTCGCGCGGCCTGCCGATGCGAGTCCGGGGAGCGCGTATGCGCCCATGGCGGTCGCGCTCGACGCAAGGAATCGCCTGCGGTCCATAGCCCAAGTCTCACGAGAAATGATACGGGCACGCTAGCGGGGCCAACGGCGCGCCTCAATTACCTTGGAGGTAATGTCCAACGGCGTGGGAGTCGTGATACAATAGACCAATGGCTCATCGGCAATCTGCCCTGGTGCGCGAGAGCACGGCGGCCTTACCGTGTCCGCCGCCCGGCGCGGGCGCGTCGTTCGGCGAACTGCTTCGGTACTGGCGGGCGCGGCGGCACGAGAGCCAACTTGGGCTGGCGCTCGCGGGCGGCGTGTCGGCGCGGCACGTGAGTTTCCTGGAGACCGGGCGCGCGCGTCCCAGCACCGAGATGGTCTCCCGCCTAACTGAAGCGCTGCGGCTGCCGCTGCGCGAGCGGAATGCACTGTTCGTCGCCGCCGGATTCGTGCCGCGGCACGACGAGCGGCCGATGACCGCGCCCGCGCTCGCCGCCGCGCGTCACGCCGTCGAGTTCATCTTGAACCAGCAGGAGCCGTTCCCCGCCTTCGTGCTGTCGCGGCATTGGGATCTTGTGATGCGGAACCGGGCATCGGAGCGGGTGTTCGGTTGGCTGCTGCGCGGGCGCAAGCGGCAGGCGAACATCATGCGATCCGTGTTCGACGACGAGGGGCTTCGGCCGCTCGTCGTGAATTGGGACGAAGTGGCGCTGGACATGCTGGCGCACCTGGAGAACCAGGTGCGGCACGTGCCGTCGGACGCGGTGGCGTCGGCGCTCTTGCGGGAGATTCTCACGCTGCCTAACGTGCCGGCGCGGGCGCAGCCCGATGGGGCGCGGCCGGCGCCGCTGCTCACGGCGATTTACGCGCGCGAGGGCAGGGAGTTGCGTTTCTTCTCGACGCTGGCCACGTTCGGGACGCCGAACGATGTGACGCTCGAGGAGCTCTGCATCGAGTGCATGTTTCCCGCGGACGACGCGACGCGGGAGTTTTGCCGGGCGCTCGCGGCACCACCGTCGTGAAGGCGCCGACGAATCCTGTTCCTGGAGGTCGCATGATCCGTATCTCGTGTGCCGCGCTTGCCGTTGCCGCCGCACTCTCGGCGCCGCCACGTGCGTTAGGCGCCGATGCCGTCAAGGTCACGTTAGGGGGCATCATCCATGACGCCAGCGATGACACGCCCGCGTTCACGCGCGATGGCAACACCGTGTTCTTCGATCGCAGCGAGGGCACGCACAAGACGATCATGGTGTCGCACCGGACCAACGGACACTGGTCCCAACCCGAGGTCGCGACCTTCTCGGGCCGCTGGTTCGATCAGGATCCCGTGGTCGCGCCGGATGGCCGCTACCTGCTGTTCAACTCCGACCGCCCAACGCAACCCGGCGGCGCGCCGCTCAGGCAGAACTATTTCGGCGGCGGCGCCACCGCGCCGGGCTCCAACATCTGGCGCGTCGACCGGACCGCGACCGGCTGGAGCACGCCGGTCTGGCTCGGCCCTCGGATCAACAGCGACGTGTTCATCGACTTCGCGAGCATCGCCGCCGACGGCACGCTCTACTTCATGCGCTGGAGTCCGAGCGAAAAGGCGATGCATTTCCTGCGCTCCACGATGCAGGCCGGCGTCTATCAACCGCCGGAGCGCGTGATCCTCGGCGATTCGTCGGCGACGCTGCACGATCCCGCGGTGGCGCGTGACCAGTCGTTCATCGTGTTCGACACCGGGCGGGTGAAGGGCGGGTTGGGTCGACTCAGCATCGCGTTCCGCGATGGCGATCGTTGGGGCAGCGTGATCGACATGGGCGACGCGCTCAACAAGGACCTGCCCTGGGGCGCGCACCTCGCGCCCAACGGGCACGAGGTGTACGTCACGGGGCAAAGCGGCATCTGGCGGATCTCACTCGACCGGTGGTTGAAGGCGCATCGGCGGCGCTAGACCAAGGTCCTCGAAGATCTGCATGTATGGAAAATCACCGGAGGAGCACGCGACGCATGTCGCCATGGACCCGCGGATACTGCGCCGGTGCTTCTCTCGAGACTGGCGGCGGCATGGACTGCGTCCAGAGACTCTGATCCGAGTCCGGGGCGTTGCGCCTCGTACCAGGGCGCCGTTTCTGTGATTTCGTTCTCTGCTTGCGGTCGCGTGACCAGTACGCGTACCGACCGGCGCTGTATCAGCGGTCGCCTCGCCGGTGTCGCAGCTTGTTGCGAGTTCGGGCGATTGCCTTATCCCACGTAACAGCCGAGCCAGGGTGCCGTTGATGCTCCGCGCGCCGCTCGTCTAGCTCTGCGCGCTGCGCGTCCGTGAGAGGCACGACGTTGGGATTGGCCTGGGCTCTTCCTCAGCGATGGAATCCCAAATGTCGCCAACGAGTCGGAGGCGTTCATTGACCGTCAGGCGCCGGTAGTTAAACCCAGGCTCACTCATAGTTGGAATCTCCGCGCGGCAAGAAGCGCGCGCGAGGACGCATTCGGGAATGGGTCCACGCAACTGAACCGCAGCGTGTTGAGATGAGAAGATGCCTGTGACGCGCCGCCCTCGAGACGCAGAGCAAGCTGCCGAGACTCGCACGCGCTCGCATGCGCCGCGCGGCTAGGCGAGGGCGTGCGCTGCACGACATCGTCAGCGATTTCGGCGGCGTTAGGCAACTGCAACAAGTCGTTCCAGGATAAACAAACGGTGCTTTCTACTATAGTATGGGCAGTACGGGCAGTGTAGGCGACCACGACGCGAATCAGCTTTGACGACGCCTAACGCGACGGCCGCACTGGCGCTCGCGGGGAATCGTCGGTGTTCGGTCGCAGCCGTGGCGATCGGTCCAGGTCGAGCGCCAAGTCGAACCGTCCCGACGAATCTGGAGGCACGAACCTCGACACAATTCAATGGCAGCCCATCTCAGCCGGACGGCCTGCCGCGTGCCGAGGCCCGCTCTGCTGTTCTTTTTCGATTGTGCCTTGGGGCCAGAACTCGTAGTTTTGCGCTGATCGAGACGCGAGCCCCGCGATGCCCGTGATCCGTCTTCGCCTGCTCGGCGGGGTCGAGGTGTCGGCCCTGCAGAATGGTGCCGAGTGCCGGCTGTGGCTGGCACCACAGCCACTGGCGTTGCTCGCCTATCTCGCCGTTGCCGCGGCGCAATCCAGGCCGGTCCGACGCGACGTGCTGCTCGCGCTTTTCTGGCCGGAGTGCTCCGCGGTACGGGCGCGGGCGGCGCTCCGCCAGGCGCTGCTTCGTCTTCGCCGGGCCTTGAACGCGGAGACGCTCCGCGCCGACCGCGAGACCGTTGAGCTGATCCGGGACGCAATCTGGTGCGACGCCATCGCCTTCGAGGAACACCTCGCCCTTGGCGATCGACCCGCGGCCATGGACCTGTTCCGCGGCGAGCTGCTCGAAGGATTCTTCGTCGATGGCATGTCGCCGCAGCTCGAGGCATGGATCGATGCGGAGCGCGCGCGATTCAAGCAGAAGGCGTTTCACGCATGCCGAGAACTCGCCGACGAGGCCGAGCGATCTCACACCGGTGTGGCCGCAGCGCACTGGGCACGACGTGCCGTGGCGCTTGCTCCCGATGACGAGATCGCAGTACGCCGGCTGATCGCGATTCTCGACACGTACGGTGACCGCGCGGGCGCTCTTCGAGTGGCCGACGACTTTTCGCGCCGCCTGGTGGAGGAGTTCGGCACGACGCCATCTGCCGAAACGCGCGCACTCATTGAGGCGGTACGGGCGCGCACCGCCGCGCGGGATCTGCCAGAGACGAGCGGTCCCGTCGCGCTCGGTGTGCAGCCGCGCGCAGTGTCGGAGGTCTCGCCGGCTGAGCCGGCGCCGAACGCCGAGGGGGAAGCGGCAGCCGCCGGTCGCGTCGGTCGGCGCGACCCGTGGCGACTAACGCACCGACTAACACACCGCCTAACGCGGCGTACCGTTGTGCTCGCGGCGGCGCTGCTGGTCGCGCTCGTCGCGGGCGAGCTCGCTTCCGCACGATACGGCCGCGGGGCAACGTCCGGCGCTCCAAGCCCAGGTACGTCCCAAGTGCCTGCGCTCACGATTGCATCGCCCGTAGCGCGCCGGTTGTACCGCGAAGGGCTCGCGCGATACAACGCCGGCGACCCGCGCGAAGGCGCCAGGCTCCTGACCGCCGCGCTCGCAGAGGACAGCCTGTGCGCAATGTGCGCGTACCGGGCCGCGGCCGCCTACGGCTATCTGAACGACTCGCTCTCGTGGGCGATGCTGCGAGTGGCGATGCACCTCGCGCGGCATGTTTCCGAACCAGAACGCCTGCTCATCCACTATGGTTGGGCCGACGCCACGAATAGCCCCGGGCGTTGGGCCGTCGCCGATTCACTCGCAGTCCGGTTTCCAGATTGGCCGGAAGCGCAACTGGCTGCAGCCGACGCCCTCGGCATGGAGGGTGATTTTACGGCAGCAGCCGCACACCTCCGACACGTCATCAGTACCGCGCACACAGTCGATTTCGCTTCGAGCTCCCGCTGCTTCATTTGCGAAGCCCGGCTGCGGCTGATTGCGATGTACGAGGGCGCGGATTCGCTGCCGGCGGCACTTCTGGCTGCACAAGCAGCTGTGCGTGCGCAGCCCCGGTCACCTGTCGCATGGCTCATGCTTTCGAAGGAGTTGAGTCAATCGGGCAGAAGTGATGAAGCGCGGGCCGCGATCGACACGAGCGCGAGCTATGCGACCGACTTCGGCGAAGACGTGATCGAGCACGCGCAGATCGAAATACGCGCCGGCAATTACGCCACTGCCGATGGCTTGCTGCGCACGTTAGCCGAGACCGGAGCGGCCGGTAGCAAACGCGATGCGCTCTGGTACCTCTTGATCAGTCTTCGCGACCAGGGGCGGCTCCGCGAGGCACTGGCGCTCGCCGAGGGACCGCTCCGTTGGGCGGACGCGGCAGCGACAACCGGCGTTGGCACCTCGCACGCAGCCGAAGCGCAGGTGCTTCTGGAAATGGGCAGGTATCGAGACGCGGCGAGCATCTTCATGACGAGCGCGGCATACAAGTTCGCGGGTGAGCCCCCCGGCAGAATCGCACGACAGTGTGCCTGGATGCTTACGCACGCCGGTTCGGCGCTCGCCGCGGCGGGAGACACCATCACCGTTGCCGCGCTTGCCGACTCGGTTGAGGCGTGCGGCGCCAGGAGTGGATTCGGGCGCGATCGTCGGCTGCACCACTATCTGCGCGGATTGCTCTGGATGGCGCGTGATCGGCCCGACAGTGCGGTCGTTGCGTTCGAGCGAGCCACGCTTTCGGAGACGCAGGGCTTCTCGCGCCTCCAGCTCGAACGTGCTCGCGTGCTGCTCGCGCTCGGGCGCCCGCGTGAAGCGATCCCCATACTCCGGTACCCGCTCGGCGGGACGTTGGAGGCCGGCAACTTCTACGCGACGTCTACCGAACTACAGGACCTGCTCGCGCGCGCATATGAGCTGGCCGGCGAGCCCGACAGCGCCGCAGTGTACGATCGCGATGTGCTCGACGCATGGCGCAGCGCCGATCCGCAGTTCCGCCCGCGCATCGCCCGCGTGCGCGCCCGTCTCCTGGCGGACGAACGCCGCGTGGTCGCTCAGCGCTGACATCCTGCTCCAGAAAATAGCGCGATCAACTCAGCGCCGATCGCGCCTGATGTGCGTTACGAGCGCGGTGACGCTCCAATGACGCTGTTGTAATGCCCCTCTCCTAACGTTGCGCGGCCGATTTCGCCTGCCCCGCAAACCACGGCCGCTGACCGTGCCCCGAGCCGGGGCAGAGGAGAGAATGATGCTAACCGCGCTACGAAATGCCGCCACCGCAACCGACAGGCGTGCCCTCTTGCGTCCTGGCCGGAAGGCAGTGTCGGTGCTCACCCTGCTCCCGCTCTTCGCCGCTTCCGTCTCGGGGGCGGCGTTGCTCCATCCGCGCGGCACCATCGCGCTCCCGCTGGTCCAGCCGAATGCCAACGTCGAGCGCGCGGGCATGCTGCGCAACGGTGTACTGAGCGTCACGCTCGAGGCAAAGGAGAGTCTCTGGCATTTCAACGGAGCGAATCGCCACCCCCCAGTGACCATCGCGGCGTTCGCGGAGCCTGGGAAGGCGCCGCTGATGCCCGCGCCACTCCTGCGGGCACCGGTCGGCACGGAGCTTCGGCTCTCGATCCGCAACTCACTCCGCCAACCGCTCACGTTTTTCGTGCCCGCCTCGATCCACGGCGGACCCGATCGAATGACGGCGATGGACTCCGTCATCGTGGCGCCGGGTGCGACTGGAACGCTCACCACGCGCGCCACCGTCGCGGGGAACTATGTCTACCGAGCCACGACGCCTAACCGAGCCAGCCAGGCGGGGTCAGCGCTGCTCGCCGGCGCAGTGGTGATCGACACATCCGCCATGCCGGCGCGAGATCACGTCTTCGTCATCATGATGACGTTGGACTCCGCACTCGCGGCTTGCGCCGACACCAATCATGCGGCAGACCCACTCACCGGCTGTCGTGTTATCTTCGGGCATCTCCGGTTCACCATCAACGGCCGCTCGTGGCCCAACACGGAACGCGTCCACGCGACGGTGGGCGACTCGCTGCATTGGCGGGTTATCAATGCCTCGAACATCGTGCACCCAATGCACCTGCACGGCTTCTATTTCCGCGTGGACCAGTTCTCTGGGCCGCGCGTGGCTCCTGACGAGCGCCCGCTGGCAGGGCAGATGGTGGTGACGCAGCTCATGTCACAATTCTCCGGGATGTCAATCACCTGGTCACCCGACCGCCCCGGAAACTGGATCTTTCACTGCCATATCGCACTGCACAATCAGCCGGACTCGGCGCAGGCTGCGCCGGACGATCCCTATATGCGCGACATGGCGGGGCTCGTGATCGGCACGGTAGTGACCGCTCGACCGGGCGCGTTAGCCGCGGGCGACCCGCCGGCCACCCGCCACCTGCGCCTCATCGCCGAGCGCCCCGGTGCGGCGCCTAACGGAAACATCACCATCGAGCCGTCGGACACGCTCCGCGGCATCCTGGGCAAGCCGGACGACGTGCCGTCCATGCACTTCGTGCTCGAGGAGAATGGTCAGCGAGTGGAAGGGAGTAAGGACTTCAGTCCCGAGCTCGACCTGGTGCGCGGGGAAACGGTAGCGATCACTGTTGTCAATCGCGTGGGCCGTCCGATCTCCGTGCATTGGCATGGGATCGAAGTGCAGGACAGCTACGTGGATGGCGTGCCCGGCTTCAGCGGCGAGGGCACGCACCTCACGCCGGCCATCGCGCCCGGGGATTCGTTCGTGGCGCAATTCGCGCCGCCGCGCGCCGGCACGTTCATGTACCATGCGCACGTGGACGAAGCCCGTGAGGATCTTGGAGGACTCGAGGGCGCGCTCATCGTGCGCGACGCAGGAATGCAACCGGCGCCCGACGATCACATCTTTTTCCTGAAAGGAATTGCCTCATCGCATATGCACCCGCTCGAGATCGATGGGAGCGCCGATCCCGATACGATCGTTCTGCACGCGGGTGAGCCCGCGCGTTTCCGGTTCTTGAATCTCTCGGAATTCAATATTGCGCCCACGGTTTTTCTCACGACGCGGCCGGACAGCGAGGCCACGATGGCGCGGGACACCATGCTCGCGCGCTGGACACCGGTGGCGAAAGATGGTTTCGATATCCCGGCCGCCGCGCAGGTCCCGAAGCCTGCGCGGCAGCGGTTCGCGGTCGGCGAGACGTACGACTTCGAGTACACGGCCACGGAGCGAGGCACGCTCCGATTGGAGGTGCGGACCAGCGGTCCGACTCATGTGCTGCTGATCCGGGTGCCGATTCGCGTGGACTAACGTGACGCAGTGGGTTCGCACCCGCCACGCGACACCGAGAAATGCACGTATGCGTTCGAGCTCGGCCTCGAGCTCCCGCATACATGCCGCGTCGCGCGGCGGGCGCGACCCGACACAGCGACTCTGCGACACGAGCGTACCGTTAGGCACAAAATTAGTCTTGCCGTGTCCGGCCGTGTCCGAGCTTGTCCGCCCTAGCCGTGTCCGGGCTTGTCCGCCTGAAGAGATTGCTCCATCCATCTCTCTGGAACCGTCGGGGCACGCACTCGTCGAGGAGAACGCGGCCTGGAACGGTCACGCCGCCGCGGCGCGTGCGAGGAGCATCTCCTTTGCGATCTCGAGAACTGCAACAACCTGTTCGCGGGAGACACTCGGGAAGTCCTCCAGGAACTCGTCGAGTGCGTCGCCGGCCTCCAAGTAGTCCAGCAGCGTTTGCATCGGTACTCGTGTGCCGACGAAGACCGCCGTGCCACCCAGGATATCCGGGTCGCTATGGATTGGCAGTTGGTTCGTTTGCATGAGGTGCTCCGGCTGCCTCTGTCCACGTTCGACACCTGCACTGTCGGTGTGGCACTCGCTCACCAGCACCTGTGCAGTGTACGGCGCTCGCTCTACCCAGGGCAAGGTGCCTTAACCGTCGAAGCAGGCTTGCGACTTCGGGCGCGACTTCGGGGCGTGACTCCGGGCGCGGCTCCGGGGGCGCAAGTTGCGCCAAACCTATCAGTTGGGTTATTATGTAGAGTGCCGACCGTGCTTCGCGAGGGGCGGTTCCGCGTCCTCATCTATCTGCCGCCACGCGAGCACGACCCCCCGCATGTCCATGTTTGGAGTGCGGGCGGCGAGGTCGTGATCGACCTGGCCGTGGGTACCAAACCGCAGACCATTCGGTCTGTGGCGGGGATGCGAACCGCGGACATTACGGCCGCATTCCATCTCGTGGAGCGGCACACCGCTCATCTCCTGAATTGCTGGAGGAAGTACCATGACTAACGAACGGCGGACATCAAAGGCGGCGATCCTGGCTCAGATTCCGGCGGCTCGTGCGCGCGAGGCTCGTGCGCGCCGCACCGGGCGTCGAGCCATTTCGGCGCGCTACGACCGCCCGACGAGGCGCGTCATGATCGAGCTCACCATGGGATACGTCTTCGGCTTCCCGGCCGATGCGATCCCGGCGCTGGCCAAGGCGCGGCCGGAGCAGCTCGCCGCCGTGGAAGTGAGTCCCGGTGGGAGCGGCCTCCATTGGGAAGCGTTAGACATTGATCTGAGCGTGCCCGGCCTTCTGCTGTCCTCGCTCGGTCGCGCGCAGCAACGGCGCGAGCTGGCCCGTCTTGCCGGGCAAACGACGAGTCGTCTCAAGGCTGCCGCAGCACGGGCGAACGGTGCGAAGGGAGGGCGGCCGCGGAAGGCGACGCGGCGCGGCTGAAGCGAGATAGCGCCGAGCGAGACGAACCACTGGGCATGCTACGTCAGGTCGATCAGAACGCGAATCGAACGCGGGAGGGCCTGGCCGTTGAAGTCGCTGCCGGGCGCGATGAAACCGCGACGTTCCAGCGTCTTGATCATTTGATGCACCGACGGCGCGGAAACGTGGAAGTGCCGCTGAATGTCGCTCTCCGCCGGCGCGAAGCCGAACGGCGGCTCAGAACACGGGAGTTTGAGGAGCGTGTTGGCATGAGTCAATGAAAGCGTTGTTGGCCTTCGATGCGGTATGGCACCGGCTGTACGTCTCATCGGAGTCCGGTACGGTCGCGGTGTTCACCGAGCGGTCGGGCGCGAATGGAATCACGCTACACCATGATGGCAACATCGTCATGCCGCACGCGCACACGGTGTCCGTCGATCCGCGCACGCATCTCGTGT
>DATNDS010000163.1:0-24082 GCA_035553215.1 Gemmatimonadaceae bacterium | reverse complement strand
TGATGGATAAGTCCATCAATCGACTCTGACCCCTTTGATTCCCCCAGCCACCAGCCACCAGCTACCAGCTACCAGCCACCAGCTACCAGCTACCAGCTACCAGCTACCAGCTACCAGCCACCAGCCACCAGCCACCAGCTACCAGCTACCAGCTACCAGCTACCAGCCACCAGCTACCAGCTACCGTCTTCCTACGGCCTCCCGCCCTTCAGCCACACGGGCGCGGGATCGTTCGCGAGCAGGCGTACGGCGCTCGCGGCGGCGGTGATGAGCGTCGTCATGTGGTCGAAATCGATGCGACTCACCTCATCACTCGGCTCGTGATAATCGTCGTGCAGATCGAAGCTGGAGAGCGTCTGGGCGGGGATGCCCCGCTTGGCGAAGGCGATGTTGTCGCTGCGTGCGAAGAAGTGCTGCGCGGGTCGTCTGTCGGCAACGATCGGCAGACCGGCCCGGGTGAACATCGCGCCCATCGTGGAGCGCTCATATCCGGTGAGCCAGCCGTGTCCCGGCCCACCGGCCAGGCTGTCGGGCCGACCGATCATTTCGATTTCGAGATTGGCTTCGATGCTGGCCAGTGGCACCACGGGATGCGACACGAACCAGCGGGTGCCGAGCAGGCCGACCTCCTCACCGGTGGTCGCGAGGAAGACCACGGTGCGTTTGAGCGGCGGACCATGGGCGAGCGCGCGCGCGATCTCGAGCACCGCCACCGTCCCTGACGCGTCGTCGTCCGCGCCGTTGTAGATGCTGTCGCCGTGCACGGGCTTGCCGACGCCCAGATGATCGTAGTGCGCATCCACGAGCACGACGGAATCCTTCAGCACGGGATCGCTGCCGCGCAGCATCCCGACCACGTTCATCGCGGACACGTGATGAAAGCCGTCGGGGAGCGCATGGAAATTGTCCAGCAGCACCAGCCAGGAGTGGCGGCCGTTGCCATCCGCGGCGCCGACAGGCACATGCTGCAGGAACCCGCTGTCGCCGGCCGGCGTGAGCCCCGCGGCCTGCATTTCGCGCGCGATGAAGCGCGCCGCCATGACGCCCCCTCGCGATCCGGTCATGCGCCCCTGCATGGAATCGTCGGCCAGCGCGGAGAGCTGTCGCACGATGTCCGCGCGCCGCACGACGCCGGGCGTCGGGTCCGCCTGTGCGCGCACGATCGCCGCCGCGCCGAGCAGCAGGGCTGCAGCGCCGGCGACCAGCGTGCGAGTCATGATCGCACGCCTCGCGCGATGGTCGGATCAGCCACGCATGCCTCCAGCTCCGGTGTCATCAGCGTGCCGACTCGCACGCCGCCTGCCCGCGCGCACCGGGCACGACTACTTCGTCGAGTCCGGATACAACGACACCTGCACGTAGTTCCGCGTGTCGAGATAGGTGCGCGCGGCGTCGCGCAGGGAGGTGACGCTCAGACTGTCGGCCTGCGCCGGGAAATCGAGAATGCTGTCGAGCGGCCAGCCCGACTGCTGGTAGGACACGATGTGCGCGAGCCAGAAGCCGTTCTGCCGAACCGCCGTCTGGCGCTCGCGCAGCTCGGTCTCGCGCACTTTCTTCACGTCCGCCGCCGCCGGCCCGCGCGTTCTGAGCGTGTCGATCGTCGCGAACACCGCCTGCACGAGCTCGCGCACGTTGGCTGGCGAGGAACCGAAGTCGATCGCCAGGTAGAAGCGCGGCCGCGGAATGCGCGCCGGATACGGCGTGACGGACACGCTGTACGTCGCGCCGAGCTGCTGGCGCAGCCGCTCGCGCAACTCGATCTCCAGGACGTCCGCGAGCGCCTCCATCTGGTAGACGTCGTGCTGGGTGTACTCGAAGGCACCGGTGAAGGCGATGCGCGTCTGGCTCTTCGGATCCGATCCCTTGCGCACGTCGCGTGTGATCACACCGCGCGGATAGTCAATGCCCAGGTCGCGCCAGTGCTCGGCCTCGTGCGTCGCGGGGAGGCTCGCGATGTAGCGTTCGACCAGCGGCTTGAGCTTCGTCGTGTCAATGTTGCCGACGAACACGAACGTGAACGCGCTCGCGTCGGCAAAGCGCGCGCGGTAGAATGCCAGCGACGCGCCGAGATTGAGACTGTCGAAGGCAGCCACGGTGAGCGGGCGCACGCGCGGGTTGTGGCGCGAGAGCGTGGCGCTCACGGTGTCGGCGAAGGCCGCGGACGGACTGACATCGCGATTGGCGAGGAGCGCCTTCATGCGCGACCCGAACGCGTTGAATGCGGCCGTGTCGGCGCGCGGCGCGGTGAAGTACAGGTAGATGAGCTGGAAGAGCGCGTCCGCGTCGAGCGGCGAGCCGCCGCCGTAGAGACCGTCCTCGTACAGGGTGATGGACGAGCTGATGCCGACGGACTTGCCCGCGAGCGCCTTCTGCAGCGCCGAGGCGCTGAAGGTTCCCACGCCGCTCGTCTCGACCGCATCGCTCGCGGTGCGTGCCGCGAACGCGAGGGAATCCGGCGCGATCGACGTGCCGCCCGGGCTGTACGCGCGGAACAGCAGCTCATCGTCCTTGAACGTGGTGGGCTTGAGCAGCACGTGCACGCCGTTCGACAGCGTCCACGTGGTGACGCCGACTTTCGCGTCGTGCGTTTCAGTGACAACGCGGCCCGGGTCTGGCTGCCGCGCCACGAGCGGTGCATTGGACACGGAGTCCACGTACGCGGCCACCTGCACGTGGTCCACGCTGTCCGCCAGCGCGAGCAGCGCCGCGTCGCCGGGCACGGACGCGCTGTCCTTCGATGGTGCACTCGCGACGATGGTGCGATCACGGAGCGAGAGCCAGTCGTGCGCGACGCGATTCACTTCGCTGAGCGTGATGCCGGGGAGCAGGGCGCGAGTGAGCCGATAGTCCTGCGCAATGCTCGGAATGGGATCATCGTCGAGAAAGTTGTCCACGTATGTCTGCACGAAGGCATCCGAGCTGGTCTTGTCGCGCTCTGCATACGTGTTCTCCATGCCACGCAGAAGGTTCGCCTTCTGGCGTTCGAACTCCGTTGGCGTGAACCCATGCTCCTCCACGCGCTCGGCCTCCGTGAGCACCGCCCCGAGGCCGCGCGAAATGCCGCCATCCTTTACGAGCGCACTCAGGACGTACGCGGCGCGGCTGCGCACGATATCGCCCTGCGTGGAGTACGCGCCCACGAATGGTGCATCGGAGCGCTGGGCGATCTCCACGAGGCGGTCGTTGAGCATGCCGCTGTAGAGCGACTCCACGAGCTCGCGCCGGTAGTCGGCCACGGTGCGCTCGTGTTCCACCGGCATTTCGTAGTACTCGGCGACGGTGGAGTTGGTCGCTTCCGGATCGGTGGTGACGGCGACGCGCGTGAGCGTGTCGGAGGGAACGGGGAAGATCGTGCGCGGGCGCTCGGGCCTGGGATTGGTGAGCGGCGCGAAGCGCTCGCGAATGAGCCGCTCCACCTGCGCGCCGTCGAAATCGCCGACGGCGATCACCGCCATGAGATTGGGCCGGTACCAGTCGTGGTAGAACCGCACCAGCTCGGCGCGTGATGCGGTTTCGATGGTGTGCTTGTCGCCAATGGGCAGGCGTGTGGCGTAGCGCGAGTTGGCGAAGAGCACGGGGAACTGCTTGTCGCGAATGCGCTGCGCGGCGCCGCGGCCCAGCCGCCACTCTTCAACCACGACCTTGCGTTCGCGCTCGAGCTCGGCGGGATCGAAGGTGAGCCCATGCGCCCAGTCGGACAGAATCTCAATGCCGGTGCCGAGCAGTCTCGCGCTGTCGGTCGGCACGGTGAGTTGATAGATCGTCTCGTCGAATCCGGTGGACGCGTTGAGGTCGGCGCCAAACCGGACGCCCGTGGATTCGAGATAGCTGATGAGCTGCTGCCGCTTGAAGTGCGTCGTGCCGTCGAAGGCCATGTGCTCGACGAGATGGGCGAGGCCGCGTTGCGTGCTGTCCTCGAGGATCGAACCGGCGTTCACGACCAGGCGCAGTTCGGCGCGCTTCTCCGGCTTGTGGTTGACGCGGATGTAATACGTGAGCCCATTGGGGAGTGAGCCGATGCGCACGTTGCTGTCCACCGGAATGGGCGCGGTGAGCGGCGATGGCGCAGTGCGCGAGGTGTCCTGCGCCGCGAGTCGTGTGGGACGCGCGGCGGGCAGCGCGAAGAACAGGGCGGCCAGCGAGGCAGCGGCGCGCCACGGGAGAGCACGGGACATGGCTACTGGTGTGGTGATCGCGGCGCGCTGGTGCGCCGCGCGCAGATCATTCGTCGTCAATACTTTCGGCGTGCACGTCCGCGGTGCCGGACGGCAGATAGTTCACGAGGATCCGCATGGAGTGGCAACAGACCTGGCAGTCCTCGATGTAGTCCTGCGCGGTGCCACTGCTCGGATCGAGCGCGAGCGTGTTCAGCTCACTGCAGTACGGGCAGGTCACGCGCGCCTCCATGTCCGTAGAGCCGTGATCCGATGGGAGGCTGTCAGGGTCATCAGTCGAAGACATGAGTGAAAGTTAGCGACGGGGAGGGCAGGGGGCAGCCCATGGGGCGGCCCCCTGCTATCATTTTCGGGCACCGCGGTGCAAACGGTCGCGAATCGCCGCCCATTCATCCGCCGCGGAGTCAGGCTCTTCCACGAACACCACGTCACACTGCCGGGCGTCCAGCGCATGGAGCGCGGCATACAGCTCGCGCGCGTAGCCGGCCGCATCCGCTGGCATCGGAATCGGATGGGCCACGGGTGCGGGGAAGGGGCCGAGCAGCAGCGCACCCACAATCCTGCCCTGGCTCGTCAGTTCGCCCGCAAGCCGGGCTGCCGCCTCCCGCTCCGTCGCGGCGAACGGCCGCAACTCCGCGCGAGGGGCGTAGTGCCGCTCGAGCATTCCCGGCGCCGGGCGTGGCGCGCTGCCTTCCGGGTCTTTCTCCGGAATTACGAGCGACCCGAGCACCTCGCGAAGCTGGGCCGCGGAGATGTGGCCGGGCCGCAGCAGCACCGGCTCGCTCCCCGACAGATCCACGACTGTAGATTCGATGCCAACCGTCGTGGCCCCGCCATCGAGAATGAGGTCCACGCGATCACCGAGCGCCCGCTCCACGTGCGCGGCGCGCGTGGGTGAGAGTTCGGTGAACCGGTTGGCGCTGGGCGCGGCAATGGGCAGGCCGGCCGCACGAAGGAGGGCGAGGGCCACAGGGTGCGCCGGGATCCGGACGGCCACCGTATCCTGCCCGGCAGTCACCACGTCAGGCACGATGGCCGTCCGCGGCAGGACCAGCGTGAGCGGTCCCGGCCAGAAGAGTCGCGCCAGGCGATCGGCGGCGAGCGGCCAGTCGCGGACAAGCTGCCGCGCGGCGGTCGCGTCGTGCACGTGCGCAATGAGTGGATTGAAGGCCGGACGGCCCTTGGCCTGGTAGATGCGCACGACCGCCGCCTGGTCCAGCGCGTTGGCACCCAGTCCGTACACCGTTTCAGTGGGAAACGCGACCAGGCCGCCGCTCCGCACAATGGCGGCGGCGCGGGCAATCCGGTCCGGCTCCGGGTTGGTCGGGTTGACGGTGACGATCGGCACAGTGCGTCCGGCAGGGTTCGTGTTAATGTATACCGGACTTGACGCACCACCCGCGCCGCTCGTCTCACGGGGAAGGCTGGTGGGCGACGCTGGTCCGCGCGCAACTTCGCACATCGTTCCGGGTATTCTCACACGCATGTCCGCTCGTCTCCGCAGGCTTCTCTCGCTCACTGCGCTCACGCTGCTCGCGGCGTCCTGCGAGCGCATCTCCGTCGGTTCGGAGATCGCGGGCGAGCTGCATCGCGGACGCGATTTCGCCGCCGCGCTCACGGCACACGGGCGTGACACGACCATCACGGCGGACAGTACGGCCACGGTCGTCGCGCTGGCGTACCTCGAGCGGCAGCGTCTCGGACTCGGAAGCCCCTTCCGGCTCATCGATGATGCGCTGAACGATCCCCGCGTGGCGGACTCCACGCGGCGACCGCTGGCCTGGGCGCTGCTGGCGCGCACGCTGGATGGCGCGGGCGATGATGTCTCGCCGCTCGCGCTCGACGCGCTGGGCGTCCCATCGCCGTTCAATACGCCCGCGGGAGGGTGGGCCCATCTCCGCCTCATCGAGCACGCGGTACGCGAGACCGACAATCCACGAGCCGGCGAACTGGCCGTGCGGCTGGCGTACACGCTGGCCTCATCCGAGCACCTGCTGCGCGCGGATGCCCCGCGCGTCGCGACCGCGGCGGCGGCGCAGGTCCGCGATCGGGAGCTGGCGCGAGCGGACGCGCGCGAGCTGCTGCGCGCCGCGTGGAAGAGCGGCGTCGATCCGCTGGTGCTGCTTCCCCACTGGCGCACCGCGCGTCGCTTCGCCGTGGAAGCTCCGCTCATGGGAACGCTGGACCGGGACACGCGGCTCGCCGCCATGCAGCTCGTGCCCCAACTGCTGAAGGACATCGAACATCTCGGCGAGCGCGACGATCACGGGGAAGACACGCGCGGCGAGATACTGAGCGAGCGCTCGGCCCTCGCACTGGCTAGCGTGGCCGGTCGCGCCGATGCGCCGCCGGAAGCGCCCGTGGTGGTGACGCTCGCCGGTGTCGGCGGCCGGCTTCTGGGCAGCGCGATGCTCGACAGCGGCATGCGTGCGGCGCGGGAACAGTTCGTGACGCGCTCGCGCACCGAGGAGTCGCTCGCCGCCGAGCACGCACTCGTGCTGTGGCGGGCGCCTGGCGTGCGCGTGGAGCGTGCCACACTCATGGCTGCCGTCGCGCTACGTGCCTACGCGCAGGCCGCCCCGTGGTTCCCCGGCGATGGTGGCCCGACCGACCGTGAGCTGGTGCAGCGCTACGGCCTCGCATCCGTCACCTTCGACCCCGGCTTCCCCGAGTCGTGGAAGCCCTACTATCGGAGCATGCTCGCATCGACGCTGGATGACATGCGCCGCGTGCTGCCGACACTCGATGTGTCGGGGCTGCACATACAGTTCGGTGAGAGTCCGATGGGCCGCACGGCGCTCGCGATGCACGATCCACGGCGCCGCGTGCTGTATCTGCCGCCCGCCACGTCCGCCGGCGCGATCGCGCACGAACTGGCGCACGACGTGGACTGGCAGGCGGCGCAGCGACGCGACGCGGTGCGCGGCGACTATGCGACGGACCGCGCGGTGCGCGACGCGGGGCAGGGGATGCTCGCCGTGTCGATGCGCGGACTGGCGGCCGCGAGCGCGGGCGCCGCGGCGTACCCGGAGTCCTCGCTGCCGCCCAGTCGCCGTCCCACCGAAATCTTCGCGCGCAGCATGGACTGGCTCATCGCGGCATCGCTGGCGCACGAAGGGCGCATCAACGGCTACCTGTCGTCCGTGCAGGACGGCGTGCTCACCGGCTACGTCTCCGTCACGGCGCCCGACGCGCGCGGCGATGCGGGCGTCGCGCTCGTGCATATCCTGGACGACGTCTCGCCGCTCGCGCCCTCACTGCGGGCGTGGTATCTGTCGCGCTTCGGTCCCGGGCGCGCGCCGGAGCCGCGCGAGCTCGTGGATCGTATCGCCGAGGCGCCGCTCGACCTCACCGGCGCGGACAGCGGAATGGCCGTGTCGCGACTCCTCGAGCCGATCCGCCAGATGCGGGACTCGCTGGCGGCACTCGTTCTGGACTCGCACGCGTGCGACGCGGATGATGCGGGGAAGCGCGGCCAGATGGAACGCGCGGAGCTGCAGTTGATCGACCTCGCGGCGCGGGCGCGCACGCGCGGCGTACTGCGGCGGCACGGCAGCGTGATTGTCGTGGACAGCGCCTACGCGCTCGTGCCCGGCACGCGCGACGATACCGCACCGTTTGCGCATGCCTGCGCGCGTCCCGATGTCGACGCGCCGTTCATCACGGCGGCGCCGGCGCAATGAGCGGCACCGGCACCGTGAGCACTGCCCGGCTGCCGGCGCAATGAGCGCTGCCCCGCTGCCGGCGCGCCTCGAGCTCGAACAGAACGTCGCCATTGAAACGCCCGAGCAGGTCGTCATCTCCTATTCGGTGGCCGGCGTGGGATCGCGGGGCGCGGCGGTGCTGGTGGATCACCTCATCATCGGCCTCACCGAGCTGGCCATTGGGGTCGGGTTCTACCTGGTGACTGGAGGCTTCCCGCAGACGGCCTCGGCCGCGGATGCGGGCGCGGTGTACTGGCTGGCGGCGGTGCTGGTGCTCGTCTCGTTTGCGTTCGTCTGGGGCTATTTCGTGTACTTCGAGGGTGCGTGGGACGGCCAGACGCCTGGCAAGCGTCTGCTGCATATCCGCGTGGTGCAGGATGGCGGCTACTCGGTGAGCTTCGCCGCGTCCGCCATTCGCAATCTGGCGCGGCTGGTGGACATGCAGCCCGGCGTGTCCTATGGCGTGGGCATCGTGAGCGCGGGGCTGTCGAAGTCGGGGAAGCGGCTCGGCGACATGATGGCGGGTACGTTCGTGGTGCAGGAGCACGTGGACCGCCGGGCCGAGTTGCCTGCGGCGCCCGAAGCGGAGTTGCCGGCGCCAGCCATGCTGACGACCGCGCTCAGCGCCGACGAATACGATGTGCTGCACCGGTTCCTGGAGCGCCGCGCGACGCTCACGCCGGAGTTGCGCCGCCGGCTCGGCGACCAGTTGACCACACGCTTCGTGAACGCGCTCGGCGGAATCGAGGGCTCCGGCATGTCGCGGCTTCTCCAGTTGCACGCGCGCGAGACGGCCGCGCGGGCGCGCGGCGTGGCGGCGCGCGGCGCGATCGGTGCCGCGCGCGAGCAGCAGGCCATCGTCGCACGCGGCGCGGAGCGCTGGCACGCATTCGCCAGCGAGCTGGCCGAGGTCCAGCGCCGCGGCCTGCGCACCATGTCCGAACAGCAGGTGAGCCATTTCGTGGCGCGCTACCGCGAGGTCGCGACGGATCTCGCGCGCCTGACGACCGCGTCGCAGGGTCGCGAAGTGGACTCGCTCTTCCAGTTGAGCCGGCTCGTGGGCGCCGGACACAATCTGCTCTATCGGAAGCGCCCGCTCACGGGCCGGGCCGTCGCGACCTTTCTCCTGTCCACCATACCGCGCGAGCTGCGCCGCTCGCTCGTGTACATCCTGGTGGCCGCCGCGTGCATGTTCGGCCCCATGGCCATCACGTACCACGTCGTCATGACGGATCCGGCTACGGCGGCGCGACTGCTGCCGGCGACGATGATCGACCGTGCCAACGAGGGAGTGGCGCGCGCCAAGCGCGGCGACCGTACCTACATTCCGCTCTCGTCGTTCCAACGCCCGGTCATGGCGAGCACGATCATCAGCAACAACGTGCAGGTGGTGTTCGTGGCGTTCGCGTTCGGCATCACCGCGGGCGTTCTCACCGTCGTATTGCTGCTGTTCAATGGCGTGAGCATGGGCGCCGCGATGGGCCTGTACGCGAGCCGGGGCATCTTCTCGCAGATCGGCGAGTTCGTAATTCCGCACAGCGTGTTCGAACTGAGCGCCATCTGCATCGCCGCTGGGGGCGGGCTGCTGCTCGGCAGCGCGCTGCTCCTGCCGGGCGCGCTCACACGCCGGGAAGCACTCGTGGTAAAGGGCAGACGCGCGGTGCGGCTGCTCGCGGCCGCCGTCATCATGCTCATCTTCGCGGGCACGATCGAAGGGCTCATCTCGCCGCGCACCGACATTCCGTTGGGCATCAAATTCGGCATTGCCGGACTGTCCGCGCTGGCGCTCCTGTCGTACGCGTCGCTGGGTGGCCGCGGGATGAACGACGCCGGTTCCGGCGAGGAATTCGGCTACAGCGACGAACGCGCCTTGATGTCCAGATAGCGGTTGATCACCGCCGGCGTCATCACGTGCGGTGACACGTCGAGCACCGACACGCCAGCGCGGCGCATCCGCGCGAGCGCATCCTCGCGGGCGAGCACCAGCTCTTCCGCAGCCGCACTCTCGAAGAGCCGGGTCCGTGACGCGCCCGCGCCGGGCCGCGCCGCCTCCATCAATTGATCGTTCCGCAGGGCGACGACGAGCAGGAGATGCCGCGCGGCGCTGCGCGCGGTGAGCGCGATCAGCGACTGCGATGCGCGCGCGTCGATTACGTCAGTGAAGAGCACGATGAGCGACCGCTTGCGATGCCGTTCGCCGAGCAGGCGGAAGGCCGCGGCATAATCGGGCTCGGACATCGTGGCCACGGCGGGGATGAGCGCGCGCCGGATGCGCTCGAGCGCGTCGGCGCCGCGCGAGGCGGGCACGAACGCGCGCACCTGATCATCGAAGAGCAGCAATCCCACTTCGTCGCGCGACTGCACGGCGACATCGGCCAGCAGTGTGGCCGACGAGAGCGCGTACTCGAAGCGCGGCAGATCGCCGGAGATCTGCGTCATCATGCGACCCGCATCCACCGCGATCATCACGGTCTGTCCCTGTTCCACCGTGTACTCGCGGCTGATGAGCTTGTGCCGCCGCGCCGTGGCCTTCCAGTCGATGCGGCGCGGGTCGTCGCCGCGCACGTACTCGCGCAGGTTGCTGAACGTACTCCCCTGGCCGCGACGGCGGACGCTGCGCACCCCCGCGTCGCGCAGCCGGTGGTGCAGTGTGAGCAGCCGGTAGCGTCGCACGCCGGTCATGGATGGCGTCACCAGCACGGTGTCGTCCGACTGGTAGCGGAGCGCGCGCTGCACGAGTCCCAGGCGCGACTGCACGCGAAGCGCGATCGGACCAAGCGGCCAGAGGCCCCGCTCACGCCCCGTGAGCGCAATCGGGAGCCGCAGTTCGCGGTCCGACTCGAGGCGATGCGGCGGGCGCGCGAGTGCGGTCACCGCCGGCCGCTCACCCGGAGGGCGCACGGCGCGCGGCAACTGGTCGAAGACACGCACGGTAAGGGGAGCGCGCACCCGGGCGCGGAGCACGTAGCTGCCCGCGTCGTCGTCGCCTATGCCGAGCGTGGCCGGCACGGTGCGCTCCACGTGCACCTGCCACGCCGCCGGGATCGTGAGCGCGTCGAACAGCAGAACGATCATGAGGAGCGCCAGCACCGGCAGCGCGATGGCCACGAGATGCTCGCGTCCCGCGACGATCCAGACGAACGCGCTGAGCGCCACGACGAGCGCGAGGCGGCGCGTGGGAAGGTACCCGCCGAGCGATGAACGCCGCGCGTATGCGAGGGCACGCGCCCAGCGTGTTCCGCCGGCCGCCACCGCCGCGTCGGTCATTTGGGCGCGACCACGCGCGTGAGTACGGCATCCAGCACGTCGTCGCTTGATCGTCCTTCCACTTCCACTTCGGGCGCGAGCACCACCCGGTGCCGCAGGACGGGAAACGCGTAGTCCTTCACATCATCGGGCGTCACGTAGTCGCGGCCCGCCATGAGCGCGGCCGCGCGCGCCACGCGAAAGAGCGCCACCGTGGCCCGTGGCGATCCGCCCAGCACCAGCGCGGTGTCCTCGCGCGTGGCCCGGACCACGGCCGCGATGTACTCCTGCACTTCCTGCGCGACGCGCACCTGGTCCACCATGTCTCGCAGCGCACGGCAGCTCTCCGCGTTGAGCACGGGTTCCATCGCTATGCTGCTGGCGCGCTCGGCGTCAAAACCGCTGGCGTAGTGATTCAGCATGGTGAGTTCCGCATCGAGCGCCGGATACGGCACCTTGATCTTGAGCAGAAAGCGATCGAGCTGCGCCTCCGGCAGCGGGTACGTCCCCTCGTACTCCACCGGGTTCTGCGTGGCAAAGACGGTGAACAGGTCTCCCAGCGAATGGGCGACCCCGTCCACCGTGCACTGGCGCTCCTGCATGGCTTCGAGCAGCGCCGCCTGGGTCTTGGCGGGCGCGCGATTGATCTCGTCGGCGAGCAGCAGGTCGGTGAACACCGGGCCAGGATGAAATTCCGCCGCGCTGCCGCTGTCGCGCAGAATGGCAATACCGGTGATGTCCGATGGCATGAGGTCGGGGGTGAACTGAATGCGCCCGAAGCGGGTATTGAGCGCGGCGGCCAGCGTGCGCACCAGCAGCGTCTTTGCGGTTCCGGGCACCCCTTCCAGCAGCGCGTGTCCCCGGGCGAGAAACGCCACGAGCGCTTCATTGATCACCGTGTCCTGTCCCACGACGCGCGACGCGACCGCGGCGCGAACGCGCTGCACGGACTCGGCGACCTGCTCGGCTGTCATCACTGGGAAAATGTCCTCTCGATGTGGGCCAGTGCGGCGCCGACGCGAACCCATGCGGCGCGAGGAAGTTGGGGATCGTCGAGCGCCGTGCGCATCAGATCCAGATCCGGCGCGAGCGCCGGTGCGCGCACCGCCAGCAGCGACAGGTACGCACGGTCATCGAGCGCTCCCGTCGCGCCCAGCGGATGGCGGCGGCGCAGGCCGCGCACGAGCCGCTGCGTGGCGAGCCGCGTGGCGTCCACCTGCTCATAGGCGCGTGACAGCGCTCCCACGTGCTCGAAGGGCGATCGTCGTTCGATGGAGCGGCGCGCGACGGGCGCGATGGGACGCACGCTCAACGCCAGCAGCAGAATCAACCCGGCCACGCCGAGCTGCAGCGCGAAGCGGCCCGGTGGCGTGTGCACGAGCGCATCCCGTATGACCGCCGGCAGGGGCTCGCCCTGCCCGAAGCCCTGGTGATACTCGTCGAAGACGATGGGACGATCATGCGCCGGATCGAGCCGTTCGAGCAGTCGCACCATGAGCACTGCGCCGTCGTCATAGCGAAGCGCGCCGTTCGCCAGGAAGTTGAGGTCGGACACGACAATGATGCTGCCGCGGCCGAACGCGCGCTGCGCGATCAGCGGAACCTTTTGCGCGCCGTACATCGCGCGAGCCAGCGTCTGCATTCCCGCCGGGAAGCGCGGCTCCGAGTCGGCGCTGTCACGGGACACCGGGCGCAGGTAGGCCCCGAACCGAAGCCCCGGCGCATGGGCCGCCCGGGCGACGCGCGATTCCTGTTGCCAGTGCATGCCGGGATACTGTACGGAATCCGCATCCAGATCGAAGGTGGGACCGGATTGCTTCACGCCGAGCGAATCCGTGAGCGGTCCATCGGATGGAACTTCCACGAGCGCCGACGCGCCGCGGCGCACCGCGTCCAGCAGCGCACCGGTCTCGGTGGCGCTGGGGTCGACCTGCGGATCGAACACGAGGTACACCGGAGTGGTGTCGAGCGTGGCGTTCCAGGGCGCCCGGCGGCGCGCGGTGCGCCAGCCCAGTTGGGCGATCACCTCGTAGAGCCCGCGCATGCCGCTCAGGCCCAGCGCATAGGACGAGTGCCCGCTCGCGCGATCTTCCGGCTGCGTCGGCCGGCGGAAGAACACCGCGGCCAGCAGCAGCAGAGCGATGATGGGGAAGATGGTGCGTGGCCCAAGCCACCGATCGACGCGCCGCTCAGCCATTCGGCCTCACGATGGGCATGGCGAGTGCGTGCAGTCGCACATAGCGGTCCCTGTCGCAGTACCCCACGCCGTAGATCACGGATTCGTACGACCGCGCGAACTCGCGAAAGCGATCGAGCAGGGAGGACGAGCGCGATCGCAATTCGCGCGCGTAGTCGCCGATGGTCTTTGAGGGATGCAGACGGATCTGCTGCTGCCGCGCGGCAGCGTCGAGCAGCGCGGCGTAGAGTGCATGGGCCGCGTCGGTGAAATTTCCCGTCGCCGCCAGTTCGTCGGCCGCGATCCAGGGATCCTGACCCCAGCGGTTGCCAGCCGAATCCCGGCGCAGTCCCTCGGCGCGCATCCGCGAGCGCTGATACATCAGGTATCCGGCCCGCGCGATGATGGCGACGAGCGCGAGCGCGAGCAGCGCGACGACCGTCCAGAAGACGGGCGACGAATGTGGCGTGCTGTGCAGCAGATCGTGCAGCAGCGCCAGCAGGCGATGCCACAGATCGACGATCCGTTCCCAGAGGCGTTCCCAGAGCGTGAAGCGATTGAACTCCGGTCTCGCGAACACGGAGGAGACGGCGGCGTGGATGGTGGAGTCAGGCAGCTGCGCGACGCGTGGGAACGGCACGGGGCTCGAGTCGGGGCGGGGACGGATGAGCGCGGTGGTGGTCAAAGATACGCGCGCGGGTCACTTGCGCACTACGCCCTCGATGCCGCCCGCGATGAGCGACGCGATGTTGGCGAGGATGACGGGGCGCAGCGCGCCGCCGGGCGACACCAGATACTTGGGTTCCCATATGGGGTGGAACCACTGCTTGAATTCTCGAATCCCCTGAAAATTGTAGAACCGCTCGCCATGGCCGAACACGGCCTGCCCGAGCTGGTTCCACAGGGGAGCCACCGTGGACGCACGCAAGCCCGAGAGCGGCGCCATGCCGAGGTTGAACCAGCGGAAGCCCTGCGCCCGTCCCCAGAGCATGAACTCCGCGAGCGCGTAGCGCATAATGCCGGGCGGCGATGCCGCCGCGAAGCGCATGACGTCGGCCTCGATTTCCTCCTGCGATCCCGAGAGCCAGGCGTTGACGAACGCGATGATCCGGCCGTTGTGTCGCACGACGCCAGTGGGGAACCGCCGCATGTACGCCTCGTCGAAACGCCCCAGCGAGAATCGCTTTTCGCGAGCCTTCTTGCTGAGCAGCCATTCGTCGGACACGGCCCGCAGGTCGCGCAGCAGCGCCGCGACACCGTCCGGCGGCACGACCTCGAAGGTGCAACCCTCGCTCGTGGTCTTGCGCCAGACCTTTCGCAGCGTGCGTCGGTCGGGTCCGTCGAGCGTGAAGTCGGCGAGGCTGACACGCGCTTCCTCCCCCAGCTTCACCACCGTGAGCCCGAGGTCGAGGTAGTGATACAGCTGCTCGCGACCGACCTTGTAGAACACCGCCCACCCGCCGTGTTGATCGCAGAGCTGCACGAATGCGCGCGCGAGGCCGGCGACCTGGTCGCGCGGCGCGACCGGGTCACCCAGCGCGACCCAACTGCGGCCCGCCACGCTGTACATCACGAAGCCGGAATGGGTGTCGTTGAGCAGCAGGGTCTTGTCGCCGAGATATACGAGATTGGCCGCGGCATCAGGGGAAGCGGCGACAATGGGCGCGACGCTCTCCAGATCGGCGGCGTGCGGCAGCGCGCGTTTGGGGCGCGCGGGGCGAATGAGCCGCGCGCTGGCGAGAATGATGAGCATGGCGACCACGCCCGCCGACGCCCGGAGAAAGCGGGGCGCCTGTCCGTGCACGGAGAAGTTCCAGAACAGCCCCGCGTCCAGCGCCGGTTTGCCGAACGAGAGCACCCCGAGCGCGATGGAGCCGAGCACGACGAGCAGGATTGCCGCGATCCAGCCGGCCGTGAAGCGCTCTTCGAGCAGGCTGGCCTTGCGATAGAAATAGCGGCGGCTGGCGATGAGCGCGCCGAGCATCACGGAGAGGAGAATCGCCTCCTCATAGTCGAACTCCTTGAGCAGGCAGAACAGGATGCCCGCACCGAGCAGCAGGGCGGCGAGGTGATACGCGGCGTCCAGTCGGCGCTGCAGGCCGCGCGCGAGCAGCAGCAGCGCCGCGCCCGCGAGACTGCCAAAGAAGTGCGAGACTTCAATGATGGGGAGCGGGAGAAAGGCGCCGAGCCATCCGAGCCGGCCGGCCAGCGCCGGCGTCGCCCCGGAGAAGAGCAGGATCGCGCCGGCCAGGAACGTCGTCGCGGCGAGCACACGCGGCACGACCGCGGGCGCGACGTGGCCGGTGATGCGCGCGAGGCGGCGCAGCACCTGCTTCTTGCGCAGCAGGAAGCCGAGCACGAAGAGCGCGGCGACCAGGACCGTGGGCGCGAGATAGTGTATGGCCCTGGGAGCGGCGGCTCGCAGCGGCTCCGGCAGTTGCGTGAGCAGAACCTGACGCAGCACGATAATTCAGCCGTCGCGCGCGACGGTGCGACATTCGCCGCGCACGGGGCAGCAGTCGCAGCGTCGCACGCGGGCGGTACAGATGAGTGCGCCAAGTTCCATGAGCGCCTGATTGTGCGTGTAGGCCGCGGAGCCGGTTCGCGGCAGCAGCTCCTCGGCCAGCACCCACAGGGCGCGGCGCGTGGCGGCCGCGCGCGGATCGAGATCGGGCGCGAAGACGCGCCGCAGCACGCGCGCGACGTTGGTGTCCACGAGCGGCGCGCGCCGCTCGTACGCGAATGAGGCGACCGCGCCAGCCGTGTAGGCGCCGATGCCCGGAAGCTTGCGCAGCGCGCCGGGATCCGCCGGGAGCGTCGCCGGTCCGCCATCGGCTACGACCGACCGGGCCAGCCGATGCAGGTTGCGGGCTCGCGCGTAGTAGCCCAATCCCGACCAGGCTTCCATGATGCGCCGGGGCCGGGCGCGCGCCACGGATTCGAGCGTCGGGAACCGATCCAGGAATTCCGAGTACTTGAGAAGCACGCGCGACACCTGCGTCTGCTGCAGCATGAGTTCGGACACCAGCACGCGGTAGGGGTCGCGCGTGCGTCGCCATGGCAGGTCCCGGCGATGGGCGCGATACCATGTGCGCAGCTTGCGGCCAAAGCGCGCGCGTACATCCGCCGGTATGGCGCCCGGCATGGGGCGCGCCCGGCGCATCACGGGCGGCACGAACGGATGGAACTGTTCACGGAGGGCAATGGCCGGAGGACATTCGCAGTGGAAGCTAATGAAGGTGCGACCCGCGGCAACGATTCTCCCGCGGTTGTTGCCTGAACGCTGTTTCGTACATCCTTAAGGACACGGCCAGTGCCGCGTTCCACTTCCACCCCGTGCGGGGCTGCGTTCCCCGCGTGATGGAGACTTGCATGAAGCCCAGCCATCTCACGGCGCTCACGGCATTCGCATCGGTCGCGACCGCCATGACGCTGCCTGCCCAGGGTGTGATCTCGTACGCGCCGGGCGTCAGACGCTATCACCTGGTGTCGGTGATCAACCGGACGCAGGAAGTGCAGGGGCAGAAGATGGAGTTCAAGATCACGAATGAACAGCAGGTCTCGCTCTCGCTGGCGCCGCATGGCAAGGACACGCTCGACTTCGCGCTCACCCTCGATTCCACATCGCTGTCATCGGATCGGCCGGAGCTGCAGCTGCCGGACGTGAGTCAGATGAAGGGGACGAAGGTCAGCGGCGCCATGTCGCGCTCCGGGAAGGTCTTTCATTTCGTGTCGAACAAGTCCGCGACGGATGACGACACCAAGAGCCTGGTGGAAGGGATGACGCGATTCCTCATCGCGCCGCCCGCGAACGCGAAGGTCGGTACGAGCTGGGTGGACACGACCACCAGTACGGTGCAGCGCGACGGCGCGCAACTCGATATGCACACCATCACGACATCCACGATCCTGGGGGACACGGTGTACGAGGGACAGAAAGCGTGGCGTGTGCAACGCAAGCTGATCCTGTCGCTGCACGGCACGCAGGCCCAGCAGGGCCAGCAGTGGAAGGTGGACGGCGATGGAACGGGGAGCGGGATGTACTACGTGAGCGCCGCCGGCGTCTATCTGGGTTCCGACGCCATGCAGAGCATGAACATGAAGGTCGCGCCGCCCACCGGGGATGCCATTCCCGTCGAACAGGTGGTGACGTCGAAAGTCGAACTGCTCGGAGCGGGCAGCCAGTGAGCGATGGTGGCGGCGGGAGGAGAAAGGGTCTGCCCATCGGGTGAAGCGCGGCGCTGACCTTCGCTTCGACGGTCTGACCCTCGCGTCATGACCCGCAGGTCACTCAGGTCATTCGTCCGGCCCCGCCCGCCTGTCCTTCTTGCGCTCCGCGCGCCGCTTCTTGTCCTGCAGTCGCCGCTCCTTCGCCGCGACTGAGGGCCGCGTAGGCACGCGCGTGCGCGGCACCGCGAGCGCGCGGCGCAGGAGCTCGACGAGACGCGCTTCGGCGGCATCGCGGTTGCGACGCTGGCTCCGGTGCTCGCTGGCCACCACGCGCAGTACACCGTCCGCGTCGAGCCGGGTGGCGAGTCGCGCGGTGACGCGCTCGCGTTGCGTCCCGGTCAGCGCGCGCGAGTGATGCACGTTCCACAGCAGCTCCACGCGCGTCGCGCTGGTGTTGACGTGCTGGCCCCCGGGGCCGCCGCTCCGCGTGGCGCGCACCACGAGTTCGTCGCGCGGGATCGCCACGCGCGCGGTGATGCGCAGCGGCTCGGTCACGTGGCGACGGGTTCCTGCGGCGGTGCCCGGTGCACGCGCACGGCCGCCACCCGCCGGCCATCCATCGCGATCACCTCCAGCTCGCCTCCCGGGAATGGCACCCGGTCGCCCACGCGAGGCAGCCGGCCGAGCCTGGAAAACACGTACCCACCCAGCGTGGACCAGCTCCCGTTCGGGATGTTCACGTCGTGGTCCGAGCGCACATCGATCAGCGACAGCGATCCGGCCAGCTCGAGTACGCCATTCTGCTCCAGTACCTCGCGCGTGGCGATGTCGTATTCATCCACGATGTCGCCCATGACTTCCTCCACGAGGTCCTCCACGGTGATGATCCCCGCGGTGCCGCCGAATTCATCGAGCACGATGGCCATGTGCGCCCGTGTGCGGCGCAGGTCATCCAGCACGCGCTCCGCCGCGCGTGTGTCCGGCAGGTAGAGCGCCTCGCGCACCGCGCCGCGCAGCGAGAACGGCTCCGCGCCGTCGTGCAGCCAGAGATCCTTCGCGAGAAAGATGCCCACCACATCGTCGAGCGTCTCGTGGTAGACCGGGTAGCGCGAGTAGCGCTCCCGACGGAGAATCTCGCGCACTTCGGGTTCCGTGGCTTCGACGGGAATCGCCGCGACTTCGATGCGCGGGCGCATGACGTCGCGCGCTTTCTTGTTGTGAAAGTCGAAGACGCCCGCGAGCATCTGCGAGTCCGTCTCGTTGAGCAGCCCGTGCGCGCGCGTCTGCATCACGAGGAGCCGCAGCTCTTCCGGTGAGTGCACGCGCGCGCTGTCCTGCACCGTATGCAGTCCGCCGATCCGAAGAATGCCGTTCGCCGCGCCGTTCAGGATGGCAATGAAGGGGCGCATGACCCGCGAAAAGAGACGCAGCGGCTGCACGACGACGCGGCTCACGCGCTCGGGATTCACGAGCGCGATGGACTTGGGCGCGAGCTCGCCCAGCACGATGTGCAGGAACGTGATGATGATGAAGGCCGTGGTCACCGCCGCGGCGCTGTGCGTGAGCGCGGGCGACACCGTGTATCCGAACTGCGCGAACAGGCGATCCAGCAGTTCGGCCACGGTGCTCTCGCCAATCCAGCCCAGCGACAGCGACGCCAGCGTGATGCCGAGCTGCGTACCCGAGATGTACAGGTCCAGGTGCCTGAGCGCCTGCTGCACGCGCTTCGCGCTCCGTTCGCCACGCGCCGCCGCTGCGTCAATGCGACTCCGGCGCGCGCCGACGAGCCCGAACTCCGCCGCGACGAAAAACGCATTGGCGAACACCAGGAGCAGGACAGCCAGCAGTCGGAACACGATGCCCCAGGTGGTCAGCCCAGCCCCGGAACTCTCCACGTAACTCCTTGTTCGCGTTGATCGTCAAAGATATGGCAAAACGCCATGACGGGCGACACGCACTTACTCACGCATTCTGCAAGAGCTCCGAGCGGCCGGCGTCCCGTCACCGGCCCAGACGACTCTCTCATGTTCTCCCCCGCGCGCGTGCTGCACTGGATCCGGGTCAGTCGCATGACCCTGGCCTTCGGCATCTTCGTTGCCGCCCTGCTCGTCTGGCGCAACGCGGGTGCGCACGAGCGCGTCCTGGCCTCCGCCGCGCTGGCCGCGGCCGCGCTGTTCACGGCAGGCTCGGCGTGGTACGAGCGCCGCCGCCCGACGGCGCGCGGGCCCGGTTTCTACGCCCTGCAGCTCGGCTTCGACGTGCTGCTGGTGACCATCGCGGTGCATCTCACCGGCGGTGCGCTCTCGCCCTTTACCGCACTCTACATCCTCGTGACGGCGGCGGGCGCCTTCCTGCTCCGGCCGGGCGGCGCCCTGCTCGTGGCGGCGGCAGGCATCGCGTCGTATGTCGGTGACTTGCTCCTTGGCCAGCACGCGCTGCTCGACCTGAGCGTGTTCCTGCAGGTTGGCGTGCTTGCGGCAGTGGCCGCCGGGGTGGCGTATCTCAGCGCGCGGCTCCAGCAGGACGGCGAGAGTCGCGACGCCATCGAGGCGCAGCTCGTGTTGGCGAAGCTGCAGGCGGAGGACGTGCTGCAGACCATTCGCAGCGGCATCGTCACGGTAGACGCGCAGGGGCGGATTCTCTTCGCGAACGCCAGTGCCCGTGCGCTGCTCGGCTTCGCCGGCGCTGACGCGGTCGGACGCTTCATGTCGGAGCTGATCCTGCCGGCCTCGCCCGCGCTGGCGGCGGCGCTGGATCGCGCCGTTCACCGACGCGAGCGCGTGACACGCGGCGAGGCGACGATCTCCGTCGCGAACCGTTCGTTTCCCATAGGACTGACGACGACCATCATCGAGACCGGCACCTCGCGTGACCCGGTGTCGGCCACGGTGATTTTCCAGGACATTTCCGACAGCAAGCGGCTCGAAGATCTTCGCCTTCGCGCGGAGCGACTCGAAGCGGTCGCCGAACTGAGTGCGTCGCTCGCGCACGAAATCAAGAATCCGCTCGCCTCCATCCGGAGCGCGGTCGAGCAGCTCTCGCGGGCGCCGCGCGCCACCGACGACGAACGCACCCTCGGCAGCCTGATCGTGCGCGAGTCCGACCGGTTGTCCCGCCTGCTCTCGGAGTTCCTGAACTTCGCGCGCGTGCAGGCAACCACGGGCCGTCTCGTGGATGTCGGCAGCATCGCGCAATCGGCCGCGCATCTGGCATCCACGCATCCCGATGCCGCGCGCGGCGTGCGCGTGGAGTGCACCGTGCCGCCGGATGCGCTGCTCATCCAGGGCGACGAGGATCTGCTGCACCGCGCGCTGTTCAACATTGCCCTCAATGCCGTCCAGGCGTCACCGGTTGGCGGCGTCGTCACCATGGACATCAGCACGCCGCGGCGCGACCAGGTGCCCGTCGGCGTACCCTTCCAGGAGAATGCCGTCATGCTGTGTGTGAGCGACGAAGGGCCGGGCATCCCGGCGCACCTTCGCGATCGCGTGTTCGATCCCTTCTTCACCACCAGATCCGTTGGCACCGGCCTGGGACTTCCCATTGTGCAGCGCGCCATCGAGGCCCACCGCGGCTTCGTGCTGGTGGACAGCGGGACCTCGGGCACGCGCTTCACCGTCTTGCTGCCACGCCATCAGGCCAGCACGGCGGAGGCCGCATGATCGCACCGCCCGCGACGCCCCAGCCTTCGGTGCTGGTGGTGGATGATGAGATGGGCATCCTGGAGACGCTGCGCATCCTGCTCAAGAACGAAGGGTTCGTGCCGCACGTGGCGCAGGGCGGCCGGCAGGGACTCGAAATGATCAGCGCCCTCGCACCGGATATCGTGCTCACCGACTTGCGCATGCCGAGTGTGGGCGGCTTGCAGATTCTCTCTGCGGCGCACGAGAAGGACCCCGAGCTTCCCGTCATTCTCATGACGGCGCAGGCGGACCTCCGATCGGCCATCCAGGCCGTGAATGCCGGCGCGTATTATTACATCCAGAAGCCGTTCGTGAACGATGAGATCGTGGCGATCCTGCGGCGCGCGGCCGAGCACCGCCAGTTGCGCGCGGAGAATCGCTCGTTGCGCCAGGAGATCCAGCGGCGCGACCGATCCCTGGACGGTGCGCCGGTGGGGCGGAGCAAGTCGTGGCTCTCGGTGCTGCGGCTGGCCGAGACCGTGGCGCCGACGGATTCCATCGTGCTCATCCAGGGCGAGTCGGGAACGGGCAAGGAAGTCATCGCGCGCTACATCCACGATCTCTCCGCGCGCGCGTCGGGATCCTTCAATTCGATCAACTGCGGCGCGCTGCCGGAAAGTCTGCTGGAGAGTGAACTCTTCGGGCACGTGAAGGGGTCGTTCACCGGTGCCGTGAAGGACAAGACCGGGCTGTTCGCGGCGGCGGCCGGCGGCACGTTCTTTCTCGACGAGATCGGTGAGACCACGCCGTCCACGCAGGTGAAGCTGCTGCGCGTGCTGCAGCAGCGGGAAGTGATCCCGGTTGGCGGAACGGATCCCATTGCGATCGATACACGCCTCGTGGCCGCGACCAACCGCGATCTCGAGGAGGAGATGCGGCGCGGCACGTTTCGCGGCGACCTGTTCTACCGGCTGAACGTCTTTGCGCTGCACCTCCCGCCGCTGCGCCAGCGGCGCGATGACATCATGCTGCTCGCGGAATCCTTCCTGCAGCGCGCGGCCGCGCAGCGCGGCGAGGGCTGCAAGCGGCTCAGCGAGGAGACGGCGGAGGCCATGGTGTCGTACGCCTGGCCGGGCAACGTGCGCGAGCTGGAGAACGCGCTGGAGCGCGCCGTCATCCTGTCGGACGGCGAGGTGATCGAGCTTGCCGCGCTTCCCGAGCGCATCACCGATCGCAAGACGGAGCCGCTGGTCTCGGATCGCTCCGTGGCGGCCAGCCCGGCGCTCGAGGTCATCGAGCGTGCGTACATCATGTGGGTGCTGCAGTCCGAGGGTGGCAACAAGAGCCGCACCGCGGAGATCCTCGGCATCGATCCGTCCACGCTGTATCGCAAACTCTCCCGCTACGGAGTGGAGTGATGGCCGTGTCTTCCACTCGCGGAGCCACGCGGCCGGAGTGGCCCACCGGCGCGGCGGTGCGCGACCGATTCCAGCTCTTCACCTCGTTGCGGGCCGAGCTCCTGCTCAGCCTCGCGGTGCTCGGTACGGCCGCGCTGTCGCTCGCCGCACTGAACGTCGTCGTGCTCCAGGGCCTCGTGGCGAGCGCGCACGGGGCGCTGTACCTGGCGGCGCTCATCGTGGGCGACGTCGTCGTGTTCGTGGCGTTTGGCGCGTACAAGATTCGCGGGCTCGTACTGGAGCCGCTCGAGAGCGTGGTGGACACGACCGAAGCGATCGCGGGTGGCGATCTCTCGCGCCGTGTTCCGCCCGGCGCCACGACCGAGTTCGCGCGACTCGCCCGCAGCGTGAACCGGATGACCGGCAGGCTGCTGGAAGAGCAGGCGCAGCGCATCCACCTGGAGAAGGTGGCCAGTGTGGGGCAGCTCGCGACTGGTGTCGCCCACGAGATCGGGAATCCATTGAGCGCGATCGCCGGTTACACGCACCTGCTGCGGCGCGGGATGAACGGGAACGCCAATGCGATCCACGCCGGCGATGCCGCCGACGCGCTGGCCGGCATCGAGCGCGAAAGCGCGCGGATCGACCGCATCATGCGCGGCATGCTCGACTACGCACGGCCGCGCCGCCGCATCATCGAGTCCGTGGATCTCAACACGACCGCGCACCAGGTGGTGTGCATGCTGCGCGATCAGGGAGCATTGCGCCGGGTGCGCACGAATCTCTGGCTGCACCCGGAACTGCCGGCGGTGCAGGGTGACGCGCACGAGCTGGAACAGGTCCTCGTGAACCTGCTGCTCAACGCCACGGATGCCATGGACGGCGACGGCATCGTCTCGGTGTGCACGCGCCGCTGCCCCTTCAACGAGGTGGCGCGCACCGCGCCGCGTCGCCGCGCCGACTCGGCGCAGCTCACGGTGCCGCGTGAACACAGCGCGCGCGTGCGGGCGTGGCTCACGACGATCGGCGAACCGCGTGAAGTCATTGAGCTCGTCGTGGCGGACTCCGGCCCGGGCATTCCGCCCAGCGAATCGGAGCGGATCTTCGATCCGTTCTACACGACCAAGGAGCCGGGGAAGGGAACGGGTTTGGGGCTCGCGATCGTCGCGCGCATCGTCGAGGGGCTGGGCGGCACGGTGTGGGTGCGGCAGGCACGGGAGGGGGGCGCGGCATTCGTGATGTATTTCCCGATCCCCATCGAGGCGGCGGTGCCGGCGGTGCCGGCGTCGCCCGCCGTGCCGACGGAGGCGACAGCGCCGTCACCGGTGCCGGCGAACGCCGCCGCGGCTGCGCTCGCCCCCCGAGGCGCCGCGTGAAACTGCTCGTGGTGGACGATGAGCCGGGGCTGCGACAGACGCTCTCGCGCATCCTGGCCGCGGACGGACACGACTGCGAAACCGCGAGCCACGGGCAGGAGGCGCTCGACCGGCTGGCGGATGATTCGTTCCAGCTCGTCCTGTGCGATCTCCGCATGCCCACCATGAGCGGACTCGACTTTCTCGAACGCTACCAGGCGCGCGGCGGCCAGGCG
>DATNDS010000162.1:0-2429 GCA_035553215.1 Gemmatimonadaceae bacterium | reverse complement strand
CGCGCGATCGGTTATGTGCCGCAGGAGGGCGGGCTGCTGCCGCACTGGCGCGTGGCGCGCAACGTGGCGCTCGTTCCCTGGCTCAACGCCGATCGTGATGCCGGCGCGCGCGCGCGACGCGCCCTCGCGCTCGTTGGGCTCGACCCGGATGCGGTGAGCGATCGCTGGCCCGGCGAGCTGTCTGGCGGACAGCGCCAGCGCGTGGCCGTGGCGCGCGCCCTGGCCGGAGGCCAGCGACTCCTGCTGCTTGACGAGCCGTTCGGTGCGCTCGATGCGATCACGCGACACGAGCTGCAGGAGATGCTCCTCACCCTTCAGACGCGCGGCGATGTGACCATCGTGCTGGTGACCCACGACATTGGTGAAGCGCTGCGCCTGGCGCACGAGGTGCTCGTGCTGCGCGGCGGACACGCGGAGCAGTCGGCCTCTCCCGCGCAGCTTCGCGAGGCGCCGGCAACGCCGTACATCTCGGAACTGCTGCTTCGCTCTGGTGTGACGGGATGACGCGGCTGCTCGCCGCCGTGATCGCGGCCGCCCTGCTCCTCACGCCGCGTGATTCGGCGCAACGGGGGATCGTTCCGGCACGGCGGGACTCCACGGTGAAGCACGCTGCATCGCAACCGGCAGGGCAGCGCCCCGTCGTCATCGCCTCCAAGCCGTTCGCGGAGTCGTACGTGCTGGCCGAGATGTTCGCGCAGCTCCTCGAGTCACGCGATGTTCCGGTGGTGCGTCGGCCCGGCCTTGGCGCCACCGAAGTGGCGTTCGCCGCTTTGCGCGCGGGCAGCATCGACGTCTATCCCGAGTATACCGGCACGGGTTTGCTCGCGATACTCGGCCACGCACCGGTACACGACCCGGACTCCGTATTCTCCCTCGTGCAGCGCGAGTTCACGTCGCGCTTCGGGGTGCGCTGGCTGCCGCCACTTGGCTTCGAGAACACGTACGCGATCGCCGTCCGCCGCAACACCGCACGCGACGACGGTCTGCACACGCTGACCGACGTGGCGCGCGTGGCGCCGCACCTCACCGCGGGGTTCACGCCCGACTTCATCGGTCGGTCCGATGGGCTGCCGGGCCTTGCCCGCTCCTACGGTCTTCACTTCGCTGCCGTGCGCCCGCTCGAGCAGGCGCTCAAGTATCGCGCGCTGGCGGCCGGAACGGTGGACATCGTGGATGGCTACTCCACCGACGGCGCCATCGCGCGATACGGTCTCGTCGTGCTCGTGGACGATCGCCACTTCTTTCCCCCCTATCAGGCGGCAGCGCTCGTGAGCGTGCGGCTGCAGCGCGACAACCCGCGCGCCATTGCCGTGCTCACGGAGTTGAGCGGGCGGCTCAGCGTTGGCTTCATGCGTTCGCTCAACGAGCGCGTGGAGGTGCAGCACGAGCCCGTGGCGAGCGTGGCGCGCGACGCGCTGCGCGCGCTGGGGCTGGTTGGCACGGCCGCAACGGGTGCGGCGATGGGTGCAGTCACGGGTGCGGCGACAGCGGCCCGCGCAGGCACGACGACCGAGGTCGGCCCGAACACGCGCGCCATGTCGTTCGGCGCATTTCTGTGGAGTCGCCGCGCCGCGCTGGCCAGCGAGACCCTGCGGCACATCGTGCTCGTGGTCGTGGCGCTCGCGGCCGGCATCCTGGTCGCGCTGCCGCTGGGACTCTGGCTGGAGCGCATGCGCGGCGCCGCCGAGCCCGTGATTCGCGCGGTTGGCGTATTGCAGACCATTCCGAGCATCGCGTTGCTCGCGTTCATGATTCCGCTCTTTGGCATTGGCGTGTGGCCCGCGCTCGTGGCGCTCTGGCTCTATTCGCTGTATCCCATCGTGCGCAGCACGTTCAGCGGCGTGCGTGATGCCGATCCGAACGCCGTGCTCGCCGCGCGCGCCCTGGGCATGACGCCCGCGCAGGTGCTGTGGCACGTGCGCACGCCGCTTGCCGCGCCGGCCATCATGGCTGGCGTCCGCACGGCGGCCGTGATCACGGTGGGCACGGCGACGCTCGCGGCGTTCATTGGCGCGGGCGGGCTGGGCGAGCCGATCGTCACGGGACTCGCGCTGGACGACACCCGCCTCATGCTCTCCGGCGCGATCCCCGCCGCACTGCTGGCGCTCATCGTGGACGGCGTGCTCGCGCTGGTGGAGCGGTGGGCAACGCCCGCGCCGCTCTCCGCGCACTGGCACCGGCACCGGTCACCGGGATAGTTTTCGCCGTGTCCACCCGGCTCCGGTTCCTGCATCGCGCTCCGCCGCCCTCGCGGCGCTTCCACGTCAATGGCCCTCACTCCCTGTACCGCTCTTTCACGTTGACCGCCAGGTTCCGGAATCTGCGCGCGCCCCGGCCCGCATGAGGCGCGCGGCGCGCACGACCTGGCCATGAGACGCGCGACGATCATTCCGGGTGTCCTGCTTGCATCGAGCTGTGCGCTGCTGCCG
>DATNDS010000161.1:0-3144 GCA_035553215.1 Gemmatimonadaceae bacterium | reverse complement strand
GCGCTGCGCGCGCCGCTTCCCAGGAGGTTGACGAACAACCGCACGCCGCCCGGCACGCCCGCGGGTACCTGCCGGAACAGCGCCAGCGTGCAGTACACGTACGTACCTTTGCCCAGCTTCGTGACGAGCAGACTCGCGTCGTTCGCGGCTTCGCCGGGGTCGTTCATGGACAGCACGGTCTCATAGTGCTTGTCGAACGTGCTCGGCATGTACGTCGAACGCTCCTGGACCCAGCCTTCCCAGTCCGTCGCGCCGATCCGGTTGGGCCAGGTGAGCAGCGGACTATCCTTGCGCAGCACGCGCACGGGCGCGGCTTCCTCCGTCACGCGCGCAGCGGGGCGCGTGAGCGTGATCGGCCACGGCATCATCCCCGGCTTCGTCATTTCGTTCTGGCCGTACTGCACGACCATGGTGCCGCCGCGCTTCACCCAGTCGAAGAGCCGCCCGTTCATCGCGGCGAGCGTGGGGTTGGCTTCGTACGCGCGCGGGCCCACGACGATCGTCGTGAAGCGCGAGAGATCGGTGCTCGCGAGCTTCGCCGGATCGAGCACCGTGAGCGGAATTCCGAGTTGCGGCAGCATGGGCGCGACGTTGTCGCCCACGCCCGGGATGTAGGCGACGTTGAGTTTGGCCGGCAGCGCGACGTCGATCGCGTGCACCGACATGCTCGCGTCGTGATACAGCTTGCGCGGGCGGATGTGCGGATACTCGATGGACACGTATCCCGTGCTGTACGTCGCGCCGCCGCTCTTCGCCACGGCGCTGATCTCGTGTGCGCCGGCGGCGAGCGAGCCGCGCACCGTGAACGTGACGGTGGCCGCGTCTTCCTGGCCAAGCGTGACGCTGCGGCTCGCGGAGTCCGCGCGCAGGCCGCGCGGCAGTTCGAGCGACACCGTCACGGTGCGCGGCGCGGTGAGCGCCGAGCGCAGGTGGACGCGCACGGTGCGCGTGAGCTGGGCGCCGGCGCGCGCGATCTCCACGTTGTCATCGAGCGTCACCGCCACGGGTGGCACCACCATGAGCGGGCGGCGCACGTCGCCGAGTACGGGGTCGCCGTACTCGTGCACGATGGGCACCTGCGTCACGAGCGCGCCGCTGTCGAGCGAGACCGGTACGCGGAGTCCCGCGTCGCGCTCGTCATCGCTCTCGCCGTTCACGGGCACGGTGAACATGTCGCCCGCGCGCGGCTCGGTGAGCCACCAGGGCTGGGTGAGCGCGCCACCATGCTCGTAGATGGTCATGGTGAGCGAGCTGTCGGGCAGGATCTGGGGGTCGGCGGCGAGCCGCGGTCCGAGGTCCGCGCTCACCGGCAGTGTGCCGCGGTTGTACACCGTGATCTTCACCGGCACGGAATCGCCCTGCGCCACCTCGTCACGATCCACGTCGGCGTCGATGGCGATGCCGCGCGCGAGGAGGATCGCGCGCGTCACGCGCTGGAGTCCGTCCCGCACGGATGTGACGACATCGACATGGTGACTGCTGTCCGCGGCCTCGCGCAGTGCGAGGTCGGCCAGCGCCGCGCGCATGCGCTCCAGCGCGCCGAGTCCCGTCTCCGGCTTGTAGAGGTCGAGGGTACGCTGCGCATCACGCGACGCGGCCAGCGCCGCCTGCACATCCGCGCGCTCGTCCGCGGTCGCGACTTCCGCACTCAGCCGGTTCCACGTCGTGTCGATGCCGTCGAACGGGGACTGCTCCTGCTTCGCGTTGGCCGGCGCGTCCACGCGTGACGCTTCGCGCGCGAGCGAGCCCGCGATGTAGCCCTTGCGCTGCACCATGCCGAAGCCCTGCGACTTGTGCTGCGACCGGCTCTGCGCGGCGATCTGAGCGTACGACTCGCCCAGGAGCGGGCTGTACTCGCCCGCGTCATATGAGAACGTGGCGCCCTGTCCCTGCCAGTAGCTCCGCGTGCGATAGAACTTGAGCGGCGTCCACGGGCCGAAGCCCGCCGTCGCCGCGCGCGGGAAGCGCACCGTGTCCATGGCCACCTCGTACGCTTCCTTCGCGACGATGCCGGCCACCTGGTGATGTCCGTGTCCGTCGCGCGGCGTGCCCGAGAACACCGACACGATCACCTGCGGCCGGAACGCGCGCACCACCGTCACGACATCCTTCAGCACCGAGTCGTGCGGCCAGTGCTGGAACGTCTCCGCCGCACTCTTGGAGAAGCCGAAGTCGTAGGCGCGCGTGAAGTACTGGCGGGCGCCGTCAATGCGCCGCGCGGCGAGCAGCTCCTCGGTGCGGATCACGCCCAGCGCCTCACCCAGCTCGTTGCCAATGAGATTCTGGCCGCCGTCGCCGCGCGTGAGCGACAGATACGCGACATCGATGTGGTGCCCCTTGGTGAGCCACGCGATGAGGCGGGTGTCCTCGTCGTCCGGATGCGCGCCGATCACCAGCACGCGCGTTTCAACGGGCAGCCCTTCCACGAGCTCGCCCAGCGCGCTCGCGCCGCGTGCCTGACAGTGGAGGGCACGCGGCGCGGCGAGAGCAACGGCCAGAAGAGAAAGAGCGAACGCTCGGTGCATGGGCGGACTCGGTTGTCGGTTGTGACCGGTACCGGCCTGCGCCGGCCGGCACGCTACACCCGCACGGCCACGGGCAGTGTCAGGGCATCGGTGACGATACGCGCCTGCTGCTCCGCGTGCGACGACGCGTACCCTTCCGCCGGGCTGGCGCGCTCTGGACGACCAACGTAGCGAATGGGCAGCGCGTTCCCGACCGCGGCGCGGAGACGCGGCGCGACGAACGTCCACGCGCCCATGTTGCGCGGCTCCTCCTGGGCCCACACCACATCGTCAATCGCCGTGTAGCGCTCGAGGATGGCGGTGATGGCCGCGTGCGGCCACGGATAGAGTTCCTCCACGCGCACGATGGCGACACCCGGCGCGCGCTCGTGCGCGATGAGATCGTAATACAGCTTGCCCGTGCAGCACACGAGCCGCCGCACCTGATCCGGCGCCGCCGCGGCCGCGGCGTCATCCATCACGGACTGGAAGGTGCCGTTCGTGAGGTCGGCGAGATGCGACGCGGCCGCCGGCAGGCGCAAGAGACTCTTGGGCTGCATGAGCACGAGCGGACGCCGCTCCCCGAGCAGCGCCTGGCGGCGCAGCACGTGGAAGTACTGCGCGGGCGTGGACGGATACG
>DATNDS010000160.1:0-8468 GCA_035553215.1 Gemmatimonadaceae bacterium | reverse complement strand
ACCGGGCGGCACCGCATCCTCAATGGCGCCGAGATAGTCATCGAACCGGACACCGAAATTCGGGTCATGCCACCCAACGCGCGGGCGCGCCACCTTGCCCAGCAGGAATCGCAGGTCGCTGCGCATCTGGTCGAAGCCGAGGGGCTGGTAGTCGACCGTCGAATCGATGCAGAACGCGCAGGTATAGGGGCAGCCCAGGCTGCCGATCATCGGTACGATCTTGAGCAACGGGGTCTTGGCCAGCGTGGGTTCAATGAACTTCCAGCGCTCCTGCATGGCCGGCAGTCCCTGCGGCTGCCGGGCTGCCGAGAGCTGCAGTCCGATGGGCCGATGCGGTGCACACTCGCGAAGGACCTCTCCGATGAGGGTCTGGTCCGTGAAGCCGAGCACATAGTCGAAATACCGCGCGGCATCCTGCGGATAGCATCGCGCATGGGGGCCACCCAGTACAGTGACAGCACCTCGGCGTCGATGCAGTGCGCTAAGGGCATACGCGGTATGGGCGGCCTGTGTGAATGCTCCAACGAACAGCAGGTCGGCCTCGGCGAGCACTTCCCGTTCGAGGTCCTCGAATCCGGTATAGCAGACGAAGCGAACGCGATGACCGGCCTGCTCGCACCAGGTCGCGACAACCTGCGGCATGATGCTCGCCAGGTTGGCGTTCATGAGGCGCGCGTACAGCGCGTGCGTGGGGCGTTCGGTGGTGAGATCCAGAACGGTGATGCGAAGTCGACGCATGCGCGGCCTCCACGCTGGCACAGTGGCAGTGGAGTGCGTCGCCTGCTGGCGGCCGTCGGCGCCGGCGCACAAACGGATCTTGCGGCGGTGGAGTGCAGACACAGGAGCCCGGGACGCAGCCGCTATGTCATCTAACAAACATAACACCGGAATGCGGACGCGAAATACCCGGGCTGAAGGAACCTGGACATTTCTCCGGCTGCACGCTGGAGCTCGCTCCTGCCCACTTCCCGCCGCGCAGCGTACCTTCGCATGGTGCGGTTCGGTGCCACTGCACTGCCCGCTATACGCCCGGCTCCTTTTCCCTGACGACCATGTCGCGTAACCTCCTGATGGGCATCCTGCTGGCCGCTCCATTCACATCGAGCGTCGCTCAGGCGCCGAAGACCTACGACGTCGGCCGGATCGAGACGCGACTCGGCGAAATCCTCTTCGTGCTGCACGACCAGACCCCGCGTCACAAGGCGAGCTTCATCAAGCTGGCGACGAGCCACTACTGGGACACGCTCACCTTCAATCGCGTGATCAGGAACTTCGTTGCGCAGGGCGGCTGTCCGGACACGCCGGCCGGCTTCTCCGGCTCGCCGTACCTGCTGGCGCCCGAGTTCAACGACAGCCTGAAGCACGTGTATGGCGCCGTGGGCGCAGGTCGCGACGACAATCCGGGGCAGCTCTCCGCCGGCTGCCAGTTCTACATCGTGGCGAACAAGCAGGGTCTCCCGAAGCTCGACAACCACTACACGGTGTACGGTCAGGTCATTAAGGGCATGGACGTCGTGGAGAAGATCGTCTCCGTCCCAACGGACTCCACGAATCAGCCGCTCACGCCCATCACGCTGCACGTCGATGTGACCAGGATGACGGCGGACGAGCTGCGCGCGTACGGCTACGTGGTGAAGTAGCGCCGTCCATCAATGCGGCGTCAGCCGTTGGTGTCCGACCTTCTCCAGATCCGGCATGTAGACCTCGAGCGCATGCGCCGCCGTATTCCGCGAATAGCCCGCCACGAGTTGCCGGTTGTATTCGTCAATGCTGAAATCAAAGGGGTCCGATGGATCGGCGTCGATGATCTGCATGTCGGCATTCACCATGAACAGTTTGCCGAACCGCAGCGTGCCGCCGCGGAAGCGCATGTAGTTCGTCGCCGCCGGATCCAGCGAGGCAAGGGCATGCGTGTCGCCATCCGTGCGCGAGGTTCTGCTGCCGAACTCCTGAATGAGCTCGTTTCCCTCGACGCGTACGGCGGTCACCCGCCCGCTGATGGCAGGCGGGGGAAGCAGGCTGGCGGGGTCGAGCAGGAGATCGTTGCCCTGGACGGTGATGCCCCTGGCCTTCCGGAGATCGAGCATTTTCTGGAGCGTCAGGCCGAGCGCCTTGAGAAATCCCCCGCCCAGAAATCCCAACACCTTGATGTGGGTGGGATGAATGCGAATGCGGCCATCCGGGGTCACGCTCAGCGCGGCGGTGATCTCGAAGGACATGTTGATCACCTTGTGCAGCGTGCCGCGCTGCACGAGCTGATCGCCCTTTGTGGCGAAGCGCAATTTCCGGAGCGGCGCGCCCTGGTACGCGAAGACGTACTGGTTCATCAGATGATCGAGATCGGTCGTGGTGAGGCCCACCTCGGCCGACGTGAGGTGGATCGTGAAGGAGCGCTTGTCATCGAAGTTGATCGGCCGGCCCGGCGTCGTGCTCCGCATCTCGCCGCGCAGCGAACGGATGCGCAGCACGGTGCCCGCGCCAACGTGAAAGTTCACGTGACGGAATTCCGTGAGAGTGGGGGCGGTGTCCAACGCGGCGCTGATCGACGCGGGTAGCGGCAGTTCGGCTGTGGTGCGCTCTGCTGGCGTGCTGTGCCCGGCACCGGTGGCATCCGGCGCGTCGCCGCCGCCCCGGCACGCGGCTGCCGCGACGACTGCCGGGAGCAGGAGGACGACGGCCTTCATGCATGATGAAGACCGCCGGAACCGACAGAGGTTCCTTCTCCCTGGAACGTGCAGTTACCAACTGCCAGCTCGCGATGTACCCCTTGGCGAGCATGCCCGAACGTGCCGTCCGGGTAAGTGAAATCGCCGCATGCGTGATAGCTTGCTACCAATGAGCCGATCACGAACCGCCACACACGTGCTCGACAACCCCATCTGGCACGCTCTCACCACTGCGCACGCCGGGTTTGCGGAGGGCAATGCGCTCGCCAGACGCTACCCGCCTGATGTGACTCCGCTGGCCGCCATGGCCAGGCCGACGGCGCGCGGATACGCCGCACTTGGGGCCGTGCTGCGCCCGCAGCGGCGGGCGGCGCTCTTTGTCGCCGCGCCTCCCACACTGCCCGACGGCTGGCAACTCGAACGTGCCACCGATGTCTGGCAGATGATCTGGGCCGACGGCGCCGGTGAGACGTCGGAATTTCCCATCGTGGACATGCGGCCTCGCGATGCCGCCGAGATGGTGGCGCTCGCGACGCTCGCGCAACCGGGCCCCCTCACGCTGCGCGCGCTGGAGCTGGGCCGATTCCTGGGCATTCGCGCCGGCGGCGAGCTCGTCGCCCTGGCCGGCGAGCGACTCCGCCTGAACGGCTACGTGGAGATCAGTGGCGTCTGCACCCACCCTGATCACCGCGGTCGCGGTTATGCGCAAGCGCTCGTGACCGCCGTGGCGCGGCGCATCGCACGCGAGTCCGCCACGCCCTTCCTGCACGTCAACACCGCCAATGCGAGCGCCGCGTACGTGTATGAAAAGCTGGGATTCCAGACGCGGCGTCGCATGCAGGTCGCGGTGCTGACGGCGCCGGGCTAGCCGTACGGCCCCGCCGCCCGTGTCAGGCTCACGGGTCTGGCCGCGTAAGTGTGATGTCGGACAGCCGGGCACGCGTGGGGCACATAACCTGCACGCCATCGCTCCCCACTACCTCAGGGAGGATCCATGGCTCAGGTCACAGACCCGGTGTGCGGGATGCGGATAGACTCGAACTCGGCGGCCGGAAACTCGAGCTACCAGGGGCAGACCTATTACTTCTGCTCCTCCGACTGCAAATCGAGATTTGACGCGAACCCGAGACAGTATGTATCGGGCACGTCCAAGTCGCGCCCGGATGCCGGAGACGAAGCAACTTTCTGAACCATAGGCTGAGGCGAAGGCGGGCCGGCCCTCGTGGCTGGCCCGCCTTCCGCACATGCGTGCATGGCAGGACGCATCAACAGAGGAGCGGCACCATGACCAATGACAAACTCAAGGGACTGCGCGTGGCGGTGCTGGTCGCGAACGGATTCGAAGAAGTGGAAATGACGGCGCCGCGTTCCGCGCTCGACGACGCCGGCGCGCATACCAGCCTCGTCTCGCCGGAGCAGGCGCGCGTGCGGGGCTGGAATCACACGGAGTGGGGCGACGAATTCACAGTCGATGTTTCGCTGGATGCCGCGCGAGCCGACCAGTTCGACGCCCTGCTGCTGCCCGGCGGCGTGATGAATCCCGACAAGCTGCGCATCAGGCCGAAGGCCGTCGCATTCGTGAAGTCCTTCTTCGATGAGCACAAACCGGTCGCGGTGATCTGTCACGGTCCCTGGACCATCATCGAAGCGGGTGCGGCCACTGGACGGCGGATCGCATCGTGGCCATCGCTCAGGACGGATCTTCTCAACGCGGGCGCCGTCTGGGTGGACGAAGCGGCGGTGACGGATGGCAACCTGGTGTCGAGCCGGAAACCGGACGACATCCCGGCATTCAATGCGGCGATGGTCGAGCTGTTCAGCCACGCCGGAGCCGTGACGCACGCGTAGCGCACGAGCGGAAGATGGCGCATACGCTGCTGGCGAACGCGCTGGATCTCGTTCGCGACGCCGCGCACCCGTTGACCGGTGCTGCGCACGACTACGACCCGCTGCTCGACCTGGCGGGCGACGCCCGGTTCGTGCTCATCGGCGAAGCATCGCACGGCACGCACGAGTTCTATCGGGAACGCGCCGCCATCACGCGTCGGCTCATCGTGGAGCGCGGCTTCAACGCCGTGGCGGTGGAGGCCGACTGGCCTGATGCATATCTCGTGAATCGCTACGTGCGCGGAGATGACAGCGCCGCCGATGCGGAGGCGGCGCTGTCCGGGTTCCGGCGCTTCCCGGCCTGGATGTGGCGCAACGCCGAGGTGCTCGAGTTCATCGGCTGGCTGCGCGCGTACAACGATGCGCGCGCCGAGCGCGCCCGCGTCGGCTTCTACGGACTGGATCTCTACAGTCTGTTCACCTCCATGACGGTCGTACTCGATTACCTGGACAAGGTGGACCCCGACGCGGCCCGGCATGCGCGCTACCGCTACGCCTGCTTCGAACGGGTGGGCGAGGACCCGCAGGCGTACGGCTATGCCGCGAGCATGGATCTCGCGGCGTCGTGCGAGGACGAGGTGGTGAGCCAGCTCGTGGAACTGCGGCGCCGTGCATCGGAGTACGTGAGCCGGGACGGGCGTCTCGCCGCCGACGAGTTCTTTGCCGCCGAGCAGAATGCACGCCTGGTGACGAATGCGGAGCGCTACTATCGCACGATGTTCCGCGGGCGCGTGTCGTCGTGGAACCTGCGTGACCGCCACATGGCGGATACGCTCGCCGCGCTCGCGGGGCACCTCGAGGCGCAGGGTACGCCAGCGCGCGTCGTGCTGTGGGCCCACAACTCGCATCTCGGTGATGCTCGCGCCACGGAAATGGGGTGGGGCGGCGAGCTCAACGTGGGCCAGCTCGTGCGCGAGACCTTCGGGGCGAGCGCGCTCCTGATCGGCAGTCTGACGCACACTGGCAGCGTGACGGCGGCCTCCGACTGGGACGCGATGGCCGAGCGCAAACGCGTCCGCCCCTCTCTCGAGGGAAGCTATGAGCGGCTCTTTCATGACACGGGGCTGCCGCGCTTTCTTCTGACCCTGCGCGACAGTGGCGACCTGGCCGACGCGCTGCACGACAAGCGTCTCGAGCGCGCGATTGGCGTGATCTACGCGCCCGAGACCGAGCGCATTAGTCACTACTTCCATGCACGCCTGCCCAGTCAGTTCGACGCCGTGCTGCACTTCGATGACACGCGCGCCGTCGAGCCGCTGGAGCCGTCCACGCGCTGGACCGCCGGCGAGCCGCCGGAGTCCTATCCCACGGGGCAGTAGCGGATCGTCGGATCCGCGGTGCATCGCGCGGGTCCCACCGCGACGATGACGGTTTCCGCGACGCCATCACGCATTGCGTGCTGGCGGTCGTAACGATCAGCCGCGTGCGTTTTTCCCAATCCACTACGGGGGACATCATGACACAGCGGGGCAGGGTACTGCGCGACACCAGCGCCGGTCCAGGGCTGCTGGCCGTGGACGGCAAGCAGTATTCGTTCACGCTCGAAGGCAGCTGGCGGTCCGACGTGCCGCCAAAAGTCGGCATGGTGGTGATGGTCGATCTCGCGTCGGATGGAACCGTGCGGGCCGTGAGCGCGGTGCCGGAGTCGCAGGTGGCCAAGGAGCAGGCCGAGCTCGCGCTGGTGGCGGCGCGGGAGCGGGGATCCGCCATGGCATCGTCCCTGGTGGCGCGCTTCGGGCTGCCCAGTCTCGTGGCGCTGGCCGCGCTCATCGCAGGCTGGTTCTTTCTCGCCGCGGTATCAATCAGGACGCCGCTGGGTGGCACGACCTTCACGTTCTGGCAGGTCCTGGGCTTTTTGCACTCTGCCGGCAACGGGCTGGACGCGCTGGCGCAGAACTTCAGCGGTGGCGGCGGCAGCACAGGCATATACGGACTCGTCGCCATCGTCGCGCTGGTCGCGCCCTTCGTGCATCACTTCTGGAAGGACCGGCGCGCGGTGCTGGGCGGCATGCTGCCGCTGCTGTTCATGCTGCTCGTGCTGCTCATGATTCGCCATAATCTGAACAGTGGCTTCGAGTCGGCGAGCGGAAACGCCGCCGGGCCATTCGGGGACTTTGCCAGACAGGCCAGGGAAGAGGCCATGAAAGCCGTATCGATTGGCCTCGGCGTGTACGTGTCGCTCCTGGCGGCATTGTACTTCGCCGGTTCGGCGGTTCGGCGCTTCCTCGTGTCGCGCGCGAGCGAACCTGACGCAGCGGCGCGTCCATGGGCCGTGGAGACCTGAGGCTGGTCGGCCCGTGCCGCTGTGGCGCGTCCCGCTCCCCGCTCCGGTTCGCGGAAGGGGAGCGGGGACGCCCCATCTCTATGGTTTCCCAAACAATCCCCGGAGTACCTTCCCCGCCTTGTCCCTGGCCTTCTGCTTGCCGGCGAGGGCGGCCCGGTGTTTCGCCTCCTGGTACGTCAGCTCCACGAGCTGTGAATCCGGCGACTTCATCATCAATGGCCGCATGCGATCGGCGGCCGTGATGTAGTCGCCGGCGTCCATTGAGGCAAGCGCGCCGGAGAGCGCCATGAAGGAGTCGAATCCCATTTGGCGATTGGCCTCCTGCCGCTTGCGCATCTCGGCCGCCGTCTCGGGGGACATGGCCACGTCGAGATCCTTGAGCACATGATCGGCGAGCTGCTGTTCGAGGTCGAAGAACTGGTCCTGCGGACCGGTGACCTTGGCGGTCTTGATGATCTCACCGGTCTCCACGCGAATCACGCGCATGTCGATCCGGATCTGCGGGCTCGACGCCGCCAGCGACCCCGTGGCGATGTATTGGGCGCCGAGGAGTCGTCCAGCTCGCACCGCCGTGGTGGAGTCGAAGAGCGCGGAATGCTGCATGTTCTGCTCGCTGAGCACATCCTGCATTTTCTCGCGCTCCACCACCTTGAGATCAGGCGATGCCGACAGGTCAGTGATCATCATGGCGGCGATGCCGCGTCCCATCGGGTCGTAGTCAGCGCGGCCGGTGTTGTTGTCGAAGTTCAGGACGGCGAGAGTTTGCGCCGTGGGTGGCACTGCGGCCGGCACCTGCGCCGCGGCGGCACAGTACGGGCTCAATACGAGTAAGGCAGCAGGCAGAGGCAGGCGCATGGGCTTGGAGATAGTGGTCCACTGGGAAGTGAGCCGGCATTTCGCCGCGCTCCACAATACGTCGGATGTGGGGATTCTCACAATGTCGTGCGGTTACCGCGCCTGCGCTGCACGGGCGCAGCACCGGAGGCGCGGTGGCGAGCCGCTAGCGGCAAGGTCGTCAGGAAACTGACGCTGCTGCGGAGGCATGGCCGCAATCTCGCTCCGGGGTGCGTTCTGTCCACTTTCCCCGGAGAAGACCATGTACCGCCTCGTCGCAGTAGCGGCAGCGCTGATGGCGCTTGCCTGCAGTGATCAAAACAGGAATTCGGCGAGAAATGCGATGGCAAATGCGGCCGACAGCGCAAAGGGCATGGCGCAAGCGGCTGGCTCGACTGCCACGGGCATGATGGATTCTGCTCGCTCGCGCACGACCGCCATGGCGGAGTCGGCAAAATCGACGATGGGAAACATGGCTGACTCATCCAATACTACCGCGAAAAACACCCCTGATACGTCCTCGACAACCGCCAGTGCCGCGTCCGACACGGGCAAGAAGACCACGTCGAGCGCCGGCGCTCTCGCGCCTTCGAACGCGAAGACGCCAGCGAAGCTCTCCAAGGATCAACTGAAGCAATTGCAGACCGCGCTGAACAGTGATGGCTGCTCGGTGGGAACACCGGATGGCGTGATGGGCGCGAAGACGACGAAAGGCGTGGCGTGCAGCATGAAGAAGCACAACATCCAGAACAACGACTACTCGGCGCTGTACCAGGCGCTCAATCTCAGTTTCTGAG
>DATNDS010000159.1:0-28890 GCA_035553215.1 Gemmatimonadaceae bacterium | reverse complement strand
CGCCCTCCGGCAGCAGTCGCTTGCCGCCGCCCAGCGTGAGCGGGTAGACAAGCAGATGCAGCTCGTCCACCAGATCATGTGCCAGGAGAGCGTGGACGAGCTGGCTGCTGCCGTCCGTCAGGATGTTCCTGCCCGGCTCGGACTTCAGGGAGCGCACCGACTCGATCACGTTGTCGCGAATGATCGTGGTGTTCCGCCAAATGGGCTCCTTGAGCGTGCGCGAGACCACGTACTTCCGGGGCGCATTCATCATGTCTCCGAACAGATCGCCCGCCGGCATGGGCTCGAAGGCCTGTGCGTGGGTGACATACGTACGGCGGCCGAGGAGGAATGCGTCGGTGTCCTTCATGAGCGCCGCGAAACTCTGCCCGATGTCATCGTGCCAGTAGGGCCAGGTCCAGCCGCCGTGCTCAAACCCGCCATCGCGATCTTCATCCTTGCCGCCGGGTGCCTGGATCACGCCGTCCAGCGAAACGAACTCGGACACAATGAGCTTTCTCATGGGACGCGTCTCCGTGATGGGACCTGCATTGTTGGGGTGTCTGGCGCGCTGGGAGGTTTGAGAACGGGGCCTCCCGAGGTCTTCATCCACACGTCGAACGAACGAGGCTTCGATCGACAGCGACTGGATCAATGGGGTCAGAGTCGATTGATTTTCAATCGACTCTGACCCCATTGATCTCTCTCATTTTCACGCAGACCTGTGATGATTATGCCCAATTCCGTTCTCATTCGCCCTGTCCGGCAATCGGACCGGGCCGGCTGGACGCCGCTCTGGGACGGGTACAACGCATTTTACGGCCGGAGCGGTACGACGGCTCTTCCGGATGACATCACCGAAACGACCTGGCGCCGCTTTTTCGACCGCTCGGAGCCGGTGTTCGCGCTCGTGGCGGAAGATGCTGGCAGGCTTGTCGGCCTCACGCATTATCTCTTGCATCGCAGCACGACGAGGATCGAGCTGACCTGCTATCTGCAGGACCTGTTTACAGCGTCGACCGAGCGCGGCCGAGGGATCGGGAGAGCTCTGATCCAGGGGGTATACGAACAGGCACGATCCGCGGGCATTAATCGGGTCTACTGGCAGACCCAGGAATCAAACGCGCCGGCGCGTATGCTGTATGACAAGCTGGCCAGGCACGTCGGGTTCATCGTCTACAGCGCTGAACTGTGACCGCGGATGACTCTTGGAGAATCAACAGGAATCAAAAGGGTCAGAGTCGATTGATTTTCAATCGACTCTGACCCCATTGAAAATCAATCGACTCTGACCCCTTTGATCCGGCCCTAGCGATCCACCTGGGCCATTTGCTTCGCGCTGTAGCGCGGACCGGCCACCTTCCCGGGCGCGAGCGCCGCATCCAGCGCCGCCATCTCGTCGGCCGTGAGCGACACGGCCAGCGCGCCAACGTTCTCCTCCAGATACGCCCGCCGCCTGGTCCCAGGAATCGGCACGATGTCCGACCCTTTGTGCAGCAGCCAGGCGAGCGCGATCTGCGCCGGCGTCGCGCCCTTCCGGTCGGCCAGCTCGCGCACGGCCGCCGCGGCCCGCACGTTGGCGTCGAAATTCTCCCCCTGATAGCGCGGGTCGCCGCGGCGGAAGTCGCCCTCGGGATACTCTTCGGCGCGCTTCACGGCGCCAGTGAGGAAACCGCGGCCCAGTGGCGCAAACGGCACCAGCCCGATCCCGAGCTCGCGGAGCAGCGGGATGATGTCGGGCTCGAGATTGCGCTCCCACAGCGAGTACTCGCTCTGGAGCGCGGAGATCGGATGCACGGCATGTGCGCGTCGAATCGTCTGTACCCCCGCCTCGGAAAGGCCGAGGAAGCGCACTTTTCCCTCGCTCACGAGATCGGCCATGGTGCCGACGACATCCTCGATCGGTACGGCCGGGTCGACGCGATGCTGGTAGAGCAGGTCGATGCGGTCGGTGGCGAGGCGGCGCAGCGAACCCTCGACGGCCTCGCGGATGTGCGCCGGCCGACTGTCCATGCCGGCAATGGCGCCGTTCGCGTCGAACGCGAAGCCGAACTTGGTCGCGATCACAAGGCGGTCGCGTGTGCCACCACCGAGCGCCTTGAGCGCGCGGGCCAGCAGTTCCTCGTTAACGTAGGGGCCGTACGCCTCGGCCGTGTCAACGAATGTCACGCCAAGCTCGATGGCTCGGTGAATGGTGGCAACGGACTCGCGCTCGTCGCGATCTTCGGCGGCGCCGTAGGCATGACTCATGCCCATCAGGCCCAGGCCAAGCGCCGAGACGGCCAGCCCCTGCGTGCCGAGCGTGCGTGCTGTCAGCATGTATGATGTACGTGTCAAAGGACGCGAGACGCCTTGCTCTGCTACTGCTCTTCGTTCAAGTGCTTCAGCCAATCTACCGTATTGATGAAGAAGGAATCACATGCGGATCGGCATTCTCGGTTCGGGGCTGATGGGCGGAAAGCTGGGGACGCTCTTCGCTCGCGCAGGACACGAGGTGGTCTTCAGCTACGCGCGCAGCAGGAAGAAGCTGGAGCGCCTTGCGCGAGATGCCGGGACGAACGCGCGGGCTGGCTCACCGCGTGAGGCCGCGGAGCACGCGGACGCGCTCCTGCTCGCGGTGCACTGGTCGCGCGTTGATGATGTGTTGCACCAGACAGGCGACCTGTCGGGCAGTGTACTCGTGAGCTGCACGCTGCCAATGAATGCCGACGATACCGAGCTCGTCGTCGCGCACAACTCCTCGGGTGCGGAGCAGCTGGCAGAGCGGGTTGCGGGAGCGCGGGTCGTTTCGGCGTTCAACACCGTGCCCAGCGAGGTGCTCTTCGGCGTGTTCGAGGGTCGGGGCAAGGACGCCCGGCCCAGCCTGGTGTACTGCGGCGACGACGCGGATGCCAAGGCCGCAGCCGCCAGGCTCATCCGCGATGTCGGCTTCGACCCGCTGGACACAGGTCCGCTGCGCACGGCCCGCTTTACCGAGCCGTTCGCGCTACTCGTTGCACGACTCGCGTACGAGACTGACGGTGGACCGGAACTGGCGTACCGATTCGAGCGGTATGCGCAGCGGCGCTAGCATTGGCTGCGACCCTTGGCCACTCTGGCGACCCTGGCAACGCCAGCGCTTCAAGCGACGCTACAGGACTCGCACTGATCCACTACTCACGCCGGCTGCGGTGGCCGACCCGGTAGCGGTCTCCCACCGGCCATGGACACGGGGTTCAGCAGCTCCTCCACCCGCTCCCGCGTCAGCAGTCCCTGCTCGATCACGATCTCGTACACGCTCCGTCCGCTGTCGAGCGCGGCCCGCGCAACTTTGGTCGCCGCCTCGTAGCCGATCTCCGGCAACAGCGCCGTCACGATCCCCACCGAGTGCGTCACGAACCAGCGCATCCGTTCGGGATTGGCGGTAATACCGCTGACGCACCGCTCGCGGAGCGTGTTGCACGCGTTCCGCATGGACTGCAGCGCGCCAAGCAGCCGGAAGGCGATCACGGGCTCGAACACGTTGAGCTGCAGTTGCCCCGCCTCCGCCGCCATGGTCACCGTTACGTCGCCGCCGATCACGTCGAAGCACACCTGATTCACCACCTCGGGGATCACCGGATTCACCTTGCCCGGCATGATCGAGGAGCCCGGCTGGCATGCCGGCAGATTGATCTCCCCCAGCCCCGCGCGCGGGCCCGAACTGAGCAGCCGCAGGTCGTTGCAGATCTTGGAGAGCTTCACGGCGCACCGCTTGAGCACGCCCGAGAGCTGGACGAACACCCCGGTGTCGGCGGTCGCCTCGACGAGATCCGGCGCGGTAATGAGCGCGAGCCCCGTTACGGCGGACAGATGACGCCGCACGCACTCGGCATAGCCCGGGGGCGCCGCGATTCCGGTGCCGATGGCCGTCGCACCCATGTTGATCTCGCGGATGAGCCGTTGCGTTTCACCCAGCCGGTCAATGTCCTCGACGATGGTATGGCCGAACGCGCTGAACTCTTGGCCCAGCGTCATGGGAACCGCGTCCTGGAGCTGCGTGCGCCCCATCTTCACGAGCCCCGCGAACTCGCTGCCGCGCTCTAGGAACGCGCCCGCCAGCTCATGCATCGCCAGCTTGAGCTCGTCAATTCCCGCGTGCAGCGCGAGCTTCAGCGCCGTGGGATATACGTCATTCGTGGACTGCGAGAGATTGACGTGGTTGTTGGGGTGCACTTCGTCGTACTCGCCGCGGTTGTGGCCGAGCAGCTCGAGCGCGCGATTCGCGATGACCTCGTTGGCGTTCATGTTCGTGGAGGTCCCCGCGCCGCCCTGGATCATGTCCACCATGAAGTGCTCGTGGTGGCGGCCCATCCGGATCTCGCGCGCCGCCTGGACGATGGCGTCGCACCGCTCCTGGTCGAGCAGGCCCAGCTCCAGGTTCGCCAGCGCGGCGGCCTGCTTCACGGCGGCCAGCGCGCCCACGAGTGTCGGGAATTCCCGCAGAGGTACTCCGGTAATCGGGAAATTCTCCAGCGCGCGCAGCGTCTGAATGCCGTACAGCGCGTCGTCCGGTACTTCGCGCTCGCCCAGCAGATCATGCTCGGTGCGGCGCCGTCCCCCCACGAAGCCAAACGAACGGCCGCGTCCCACGAGCGTCGCGTCCGCAGACTGGAGCCGCCGGGAGATCGTGCGCGCCGCGCGGGTGACGAGCGCGGCGAACAGGGCGGGCCGGTCGTGCAGCAGCGACTGCATGTCCAGCATGTTCCAGTACACGATGGTCGTGGGCTCGAGCGTGCGCGCGGTGGTACCGTGTGGCTCATCGGCCTCGAGCAGCACGCCTTCGCCCAGTGCCTCGCCCACACCCAGCGTGGCAAGCCGCACGGGACGGCCGTCGGTGCCCTTTTCGACCGCGATACTGCCCTGTTCGATCAGCGCGAACAGCCGTCTAGGGTCGCCTTCACCAAAAATGGGCCGGTCCGCATCGAACGATGCCCGGTCCATCACGGCGGCGAGCGCATCCAGATCGGCGTCCGCAAATCCGTCAAAGAACTGGAAGTGCCGGAGCGCGGAGTGCGAAGCGGTGGTTTCCATATCCCGCAGAAGGTACATCCGAAGAATGACTGGCGGCAACGGCTCGCCGCAGGGTATTCTCCCCGCCATGTCGAGATGGGAAGTACAACTGCTCTGTGTCGCCCTGGTCGCGATCGATCTGGTCACCCGCACCTGGCGCATTCAGTGGATTCTGCGCGGCATGCGCTTCGTGGTGCCCTTTGGCGAGGCATTCACCCTGAACGTGGTGGGCGACACGGCCTCGGCCATTACCCCGCTCCGGATCGGCGGAGAGCCCGCGCGCATCGCGGCCATGACGCACGCGAAAGTGCCCGTGGCTGGAGGCGTCGTGGCCATCCTCATCGAGATCCTGGTGATGTGGCCCGTCATCATCGCGGCAGCGGGCTGGCTGGCGCTCATCTATGCCCCCACCTGGTGGCACGAATCCGCGCCCGCGCTGGGCGACTCGCTGCGCCACGGCTGGCCCTGGTTCGCAGGCGTGCTGATCTTCAGCGTGGTGGCGTGGCTCGTCAGCCGGCGCTTATTTCCCCGGGCGTCGCGCAGCATGCGGCGCGGTACGCGGCGCGCATGGGCCTTCGCGCGCCGCATGCCGGCGTGGCCGCTCATTGCGTCCGTTCCCGTCACGCTCGTGAGCCTCGCCGCCCGCGTGGCCATCCTGCCCGTGCTCGCGCTCTCGCTCCCTGACCCGCCCGCCATGGGGCCGCTCTTCTTCGCGTCCTTCACTCTGCTCTACAGCCAGCTCGTGCTGCCCACGCCATCGGGTGTGGGCGCGGTGGACCTGGGCTTCCTGGCCGGCGCCGCCGGCGACCTGGGCGGCCACCACACCTCCATGCTGCTCATCTGGCGCTTCTACACGACGTTCGTGCCGGTGGCGCTCGGCATTTTCCTGGGTCTGCAGCGCTATGGGCGCGACGCGGTCGTGGCGCTCCTCCAGGGACGCACGCACGTGAGCGCCGCGCCGGCTCCGCCGCTCGACGATGACGACTGAACGCGTACGCACTCACCGCAGGACGTTCTCACTTACGAACCGGGAGGCAGCGTGACCATCTCGAGACGGCGATTTCTCGAAAGCGGAGCGATGGGTGCCGCAGCCGCCGCGGCTGCCGCAGCCGGCGGAATGTCGCTGGCGCACCCGCTACTCGCGGAATCTGTTCCGAGCGACGTCGCGCTCGGGCGTGGTACCCTTGCCGGACGACCCACCGTGGTCGCCTCGGCCAACGGGCTGCGCGGCGTGGCGAAGGCATACGAGATGATGACGCAGGGCGCCGACCCGCTCGACGCCGCCATCGCCGGCGTGAACATCCAGGAGCTCGATCCCAACGATCATTCCGTGGGACTCGGCGGCCTGCCCAACGAAGACGGCGTGGTGCAGCTCGACGCATCGTGCATGCACGGTCCCAGCCGCAGAGCGGGAGCCGTTGGTGCCATCGAGGACATCGCCACGCCCTCGCTCGTGGCCAAGGCCATCATGGACTACACCGACCACATCATGCTGGTGGGCGAAGGCGCGCGGAAGTTCGCCATCGAGATGGGATTCAAGCCGCAGAACCTGCTCACCGACGAGAGCCGGGAGATGTGGCTGCGCTGGAAGGCAAACCTCAACCCGGACGACAACTGGCTGGACCACAAGGGCGACGTGAAAATTGCGTTCACGCACGGCACCATCAACATGAACGCGGTAAATGCCACGGGCGACATCGGGAGCGTGACCACCACGAGCGGACTCTCGTGGAAGATCCCCGGTCGCGTGGGTGACAGTCCGATCATCGGCGCGGGCCAGTACTGCGACAACGACGTCGGTGCCGCGGGGAGCACGGGCTACGGCGAAGCGAACATCAAGATCTGCGGCGCCTTCTTCGTGGTGGAGCAGATGCGCCAGGGCGCCTCGCCTGAAGAGGCCTGTCTGCGCGCGCTGCAGCGGGCGGTACAGATGAGCGAGCCCCGGCTCATCGGCGCGAACAAGCGCCCCCTGTTCGACCTCACGTACTATGCCGTGGCGAAGGACGGCCGCTACGGCTGCGCCAACATGTACGAAGGCCCATCGTTCGCCGTGGCGGATGCGAAGGGCGCGCGGCTGGAGAAGCTCGCCTTTCTCTACAAGGAATCGGAGCGGCCCGCCGGCGCGTCGCACAAGGGAACCCTCAAGGAGCCATGAGCGCATGACACACGGATTCCTGCGCTGGCGCCGCACGGTCGCGCTGGTCGTCACGGTTGCGGTCGCTGCGGGCGCTGGCGCGTGCGCCACCGCCGGGTCGTCTGCTCCGGCTAGCGCGCCGGGCGCCACGCCATCCACCGAGTCATCCACCGCTGCCGCCCGCACCGGCCCCGCGCTCGACATCGCGTACTCGCTCACGCTGACAGATACCGCCGGCCACTATTACGACGTACGCATGGACATCGCGGGGGCGCTGCCGGATACGCTGCGCGTGCAGATGCCCGTGTGGTCTCCGGGCCGCTACGCGCGCATGGACCTCGCGCGCAACGTGCGGGGCGAGACTGTGCAGGATGCGAACGGCCGGGCGGTGCACTTCGACCGCGAGAACGGGTCGCTCTGGCGCATCTACCCCGCGGGCGCACGCTCGGTGTCGTTCCGCTACCAGGTATTCGCCAACACGCTCTCGGGAACGTTCAGCGTGCTCGACACGGCCCACGCCAACTGGAACGGCGCGTCGCTTTTCATGTACGTGGTGGGCCACAAGCCGAATTCCGTGCGGCTCACCGTGACGCCTCCCGCGCACTGGCACCTGATCAACGGAGCCAGCACCACGCCGGACCAGCACCAGTTCACCTTTCCCGATTACGACCACCTCATCGACACGCCCACCGAAGTGGCGCGCGCGTTCGACGTGGACAGCTTTCGTGTGAACGACCGGCTCTATCGCGTGATGGTGCATCACAATGGCGACGAGCAGGGCCAGCGCCCGCGATTCGTGCGTGACGTGGAGAAGATCGTGCGCTACGAGAACACGGTGATCGGGCCGCCGCCGCTCGCGATGTACACGTTCCTGTTCAACATTGGCTACGACGGGTCGGACGGCATGGAGCATCTCTACTCCACGCAGATCCAGGATCCCCGCCCCTGGACCGACACCGCCACCGTGCTCCCGGGCATCACCTCGGCGGCGCACGAATACTTTCACGTCTGGAACGTGAAGCGCATCCGGCCCATCGCGCTTGGGCCGTTCGACTACACCACCGAGCAGTACCAGCCGAGTCTGTGGGTGGCGGAGGGATGGACGCAGTACTACGGCGAGATCGGCCTGCTGCGCGCCGGCGTCGTGGACACCGCGTGGTACTATCACACCCTGGGTGCGCGCATCCGCATGAACCTCGAGTCGCCCGGGCGGAAATACGTCTCGGCGCACATGGCCTCGTTTCTCGCGCCGTTCTGGGACGGCGGCCGCCCGCCCATGGCGGTGGACCGCTCGAGTTACTTCACCTACTACTACAAGGGTGACGGCCTCGCGCTGCTGCTCGACCTCACCATCCGCGCGCGCACCAATGGCGCGAGGTCGCTGGACGATGCGCTGCGCGATCTCAGGAAGCGGAGCTGGGACGCACCGAAGGCGAGCTACTATCTGCAGGGGCGCGGCTACACGGAAAGTGACGTGGTGGCGGCGGTGAGCGAGGCTGCGGGCACGGACATGCGCGCCTGGTTCGACCGCTATGTGGGTGGCGTGGAGGATCCGCCGTTCGCCGAGACGCTGGCGCTCGCGGGGCTGCGCTACGAGGTGCGCGGGGAAGGGGACGATCGCGAGTACGTGATCGAGGAAATTCCTGGCGCCACCGCGGCGCAGCTCCGCGTGCGCGCCGGGTGGCTGGCCGGCACGACGACGACCACGGCGGAGCGCTGATCATGAAGCGCCCCGTGATTTTCTGGGACGTGGACACCCAGCATGATTTCATGGATCACGATGGAAAGCTCTACGTGCCCGACGCCGAGCTGATCAAGCCGAATCTCAAGCGGCTCACGGACTACGCGCACGACCGGAACATTCACATCGTGGCGTCGTCGGATGATCACACGGCGGGCGACCGCGAGCTCTCATCGACGCCGGATTTCGAGGCGACGTTCCCCGAACACTGCATGCGCGGCACGCCAGGCGCGGAAAAGATTCCGGAGACCGCGCTCTTCGCGGCGAAGATCATCGAGCCCGACTCCGTGCCGCACGACGTGCTGGCGCGCAGTCTCTGGAGCCACGGCGGCGACGTGCTGATCCGGAAGCACTGGTTCGACGTGTTCACGAATCCCAACACGATCACGCTGCTGGAGGCCTGGGATCCCACGGAGATCGTGGTGTACGGTGTGGCGCTCGACGTGTGCGACAAGTATGCGATTGACGGGTTCATCGAGCACGGGGTGCCGGTGATCCACCTCGTGCTGGACGCCACGAAGGCCATTCATCCGGAGCGGACGCAGGCGCTGGTGGACGGCTGGACGAAGCAGGAGGTCCGCGTGGTGACGACGGAGGATGTGGTGGCGGGGAGGGTGGTGTAGGGCGACCGGGACAGGGATGGCGACGCCGACGCGGAGCATTGAATGGTAGGAGCGGCCTTGGCACTATTCGTGGACCCATTGCCGCTCGACCGGGTCGCTGAGCGGTCATCGCTCACTTGCGGGCTCCCATGTGCGCGGTCCGGCTCCCGCATCCCCAGGTAATAGCGTATGGCAACTCAGCGTCTCACCGCCGTTCCACCGGAGAGATCCGTTTCATCGCCCAGCGAGGGAGGGGCCGCGCGAGAGCCCACACTCATCGCGCATAGCTCCGAGTCCGGCCGCAGCTACCGCCTCGAGCGCCTTATCGGAAAGGGGGGATTCGGTGAGGTCTACCTCGCCACCGCCCTTGGATCGGATTCTGGCGCGCCGCTCTGCATCAAGATCAGCGACCGCATCTCAGGTTGGCTGCGCGAGGCCTACTTTGCCGAGCTTCTCGCCGGCGAAGATCGGGCGCTTCGCGTGTATGATCGGTTCGCCGAAGTCGATGGCGGGCAGATGCGCTACTGCCTGGCGATGGAGTACGCCGAACACGGCGATGTCGGCACATGGCTCGGCAAACACGGAGCGCAATCCGAGCGCTTCGTCCGTCGCGAGATCGCGGGCGTGCTCCGCGCGCTGGACAGGTTGCACCGTGGCCAGGCGCTGCATCGCGACCTGACGCCGTTCAACGTGTTCGTGTGCCGGGGGAACCGGCTCAAGCTCGGCGATTTCGGCATCGCGACGCATCAGGTTGGACGGCGCGGCGTCACCGCGGATGCCTTCAATCTGTTCCACGTGCCCGCGGAAATCGCATGGGGTCGGGTACGCCGCTGGCAGAAGCGCGACGACGTCTATCAGATCGGACTCATCGCGGCCATGCTCCTGCGCGGCGACATCACGAAGGCAATGCGTAGCAAGGACGTTCGCGCGTTGTCGTGCAGCGACCATCTCAAGGAAGTGATCCATCGCTGCCTCGGCTCGCGGGGCAGACGGTACGAGGCGGCCAGTGAACTCATCGCGGCGCTTCGTCAGCGGCCGGCGGATCCGCGACTCGGTCGAGTTGCCAGCCTGTCGGGGAAGCGCCTCTCGTTCACGGGGTACCTCGAGCGCACGCGAAAGGAAGCGATCGTCGCGGCGAAACGGGCCGGCGCCATCGTCCAGTCCAGACCGGGGCGGTCCACCGATGTGCTGGTGCGCGGCCGTCCCAACGCTCTGCAGATCGCTGGCAGGGATGGTGGATCGAAGCTGATCGAGGTCCGTCGGCTTGCGGCAGAGGGGCACAAGGTGACGATCATTGGGGAGCGCCAGTTCTGGCGCCTCGCTGCACCGAGGCTGCGCTCGCGCGATAAATGATGCGTGGGAGCTCATTCATGACAGACCCATGGATACCGTCGCATGAATTTTACGGACGCCATCGCGCCCATCTCGAACTGGATCACGGAAGGGACGCTCCAGCGCGCCGCCGCGGTCGTCGCGCACCGCGGCACCGTCGTCGCCGCGCGCTGGTGGGGCAGCGCCGCCGATGGCGGCGCGCTCGATGCGCACACGCTCCTCCCCTTCGCGTCGCTCACCAAGCCGGCGCTCATGACAGCCATTCTCCGTCTCGTCGAGCGCGGCCTGCTGTCCCTCGATCTCACCGTTGGTGACGCGCTGCCCCGCGCGCCGGAGCACACGCGCGCCATCACCATTGCCGCGCTCCTCACGCACACCGCCGGATTCCCGGAACACGTGCCCGGCGTCGCCGGCCTCGCCGCGCGGCGCGCGCCCGTGGCCGACTATGTGTGTGCGACGCTCAATGCCGCGCTCCTCTTCGAGCCCGGTACCCGCGTGCTCTACAGCAACGCGGGGTTCCAGGTGCTCGGCGCCATGGTCGAACGCAACACCGGCGTTCCGCTCGCCGATCTTCTCGAGCGCGAGGTGTTCACTCCGTTGGGTATGCGCAGCGCCACGCTCCGCCCCCTCGCGCGTCCCGGCGTGCGCGTCGCCCGGGTGGAGCTTGGCGCGCGCGCGACAGATCGTGCGACCGATCTCTACAATTCGCCGTACTTCATGCGGCTCGCCCGGGCCGACGCCGGCCTCTTCGCCACGGCGCGTGATGTGGTCACGCTGCTCGAGATGTACCGCACCGGCGGCGCGGGCGTGCTGGGCGCGCCGCTCGCACGCGACGCCATCACGAGTCACACGCACGGGATTCCCGGACGCTACGGGCCGTACGAATGGGCGAGCTGCGATTTCGGCTGGAGCTGGGAGATTCGCGGCGACAAGACGCCGCACCCCACCGGCTCGCGCACGTCGGCCGGCACGTTCGGGCACATCGGCGGCTCCGGTGTGCTCGCCTTCTCGGATCCCGAGCGCCAGCTCACGGCAGTGATTCACACGCTGCGCGATTTCAGCGACGGGTGGGCTGCCGAGCGTCCGTATCTCACCCGCGTGGCCACCACACTGGTGGAGGTGGCCGACGCCGCTGCATCCTGACGGAGCGGCCACGGCGGCGCATTCCGATCGCGGGGTGCGCCGGCAGATGCCGCGTGTGCCGCCATGGCTGGGCCGCGACCTCCGGCTGCTCTTCACGGGCCGCGCGCTGCGCAGTCTCTCGCTCGGCTACCTCAACGTCATCGCGCCCATCTACCTCGTGGCGCTGGGCTACTCCGCTCTGCGCATTGGTGTCGTGTTCACCGCCGGCTCGCTGGGCAGCATGCTGCTCACCGCGCTCGTGGGAGTCGCAGCCGATCGCGTGGGACGCAAGCCGCTGCTCGTACTGCTCGGACTGCTCAGCGCTACGAGCGGGCTCCTCTTTGCGCTGTCGCCGTCGTTCGGTGTGCTGCTCGTGGCGGCGGCGGCCGGCACGATCGGCCGCGGTGGTGGCGCGGGCGCCGGCGGTGCGTTCGGTCCGTACTTTCCTGCCGAGCAGGCGCTCATCGCCGAGCTGTCGGGCGACCGGAATCGCACGAGCGCGTTCGGCATCGTCTCACTTATCGGAGTGCTCTCGGGCGCCGCGGGCTCGCTCGTCGCGACGATGCCGTCCATCGTGCACCGCGCGTTCGGCGTCACGGCCATCACCGGTGAGCGCGCACTCTTTCTGCTCACGATGGTGCTGGGCATCGCCATGGCGACGATCATCCTTCCGGTGCACGAACGCGAGCGGATACCGCGCGCGCCGGGCGCCCCGCGGCTGGGCACGAGCACGCGACGCATGCTGCCGCGCTTTCTCATCACGAACGCCACCAACGGCCTCGCGGTGGGCATGCTCGGCCCCGTGGTGGTGTACTGGTTCCACGTGCGCTATGGCGCGAGCGCGGCGCAACTGGGCGGCCTGTACTTCATCGCGAACCTGGCGGCCGCGCCGTCGAACCTGCTCGCGGCGCGCTTCGCGCGGCGCGTCGGGGCAGTGCGGGCAGTCGTGATCGCGCGGTCCATTTCGGTGGTCCTGCTCGCGGCCGTGGCGCTCATGCCGAACTTCTGGCTGGCGGGTGTGCTGTTTCTGCTGCGCACGCAGGTGAACTCGTTGTCGGGGCCCATCCGGCAGTCGTTCCTCATGGGCGTGGTGGACGAAGCCGATCGCAGTACCGCGGCCGGATTGTCGAATCTGCCATTGCAGGCGCTGTCGAGCGCGGGTCCCACCATCGCGGGGCAGCTCATGCAGACGATGTGGCTCGAGCTGCCGCTCATGCTCGCCGCGGCCCTGCAGGGGGTGAATGCGGCTCTCTACTATGTGTTCTTCCGCCACGTGAAGCCGCCGGAGGAGCGGGAGGCATAAGGTAAGGGCAGCCCATGGGGCTGCCCCTTATGCCCTTATCCCTCCGCTCAGCCCAGTATTGGCACTAGATTACACCAATTACGGATGTTCCACCGCCGCCTTCGACGGCGAGAGCCACCATGACATCGTCACACCCACAGTCCATGGCCGAAGGGCAGGCCATTTATCATCCTGCTGCCGTCGAACGGAAATGGCAGGAGCGCTGGCAGCGCGATCGGGCCAACTCGCCTGACCTCGACCAGCCCGCGCGCCCGTTCTATCAACTCATGATGTTCCCCTATCCCTCCGCCGAGGGGCTGCACGTGGGGAACGTGTTCGCGTTCACGGGGAACGACATCCACGGGCGCTTCCAGCGCATGCAGGGGAACACCGTCTTCGAGCCGATCGGCTTCGATGCCTTCGGCATCCACTCGGAGAACTACGCGCTCAAGGTCGGGCTCAACCCCAAGGAGCTGATTCCGCGCAACATCGAGAACTTCCGGCGGCAGCTCCGCGCGATGGGACTCATGGTGGACTGGTCGCACGAGCTGTCCACGACGGATCCCGCGTACTACAAGTGGACGCAGTGGATCTTTCTGCAGCTCATGAATCGTGGCCTGGCCTACAAGAAGAAGGCCGCGGTGAACTGGTGTCCGTTCGACAAGACCGTGCTCGCCAACGAGCAGGTGATCAATGGCGCGTGCGAGCGGTGCGGGACACCGGTGGAGCAGCGCTCGCTCGAGCAGTGGTTCTTCCGCATCACTGACTACGCGCCGCGGCTGCTCGCGAATCTCGACACCATGGACTGGTCGGAGAGTACGAAAACGGCGCAGCGGAACTGGCTGGGCAAGTCGGAAGGCGCGGAGGTGGTGTTTCAGGGTAGCGACGCCGCCTCGGGTGCGCCTGCGGGAAGCGATGAGAAATCAGACGCCGCGCAAATGGACGATGGGTGGAGCATTCCCGTATTCACGACGCGGCCCGACACGATCTTCGGCGCCACGTACATGGTGCTGGCGCCGGAGCATCCGCTCGTCGCGCGCATCACCAGCGACACGCAGCGCGCAGCGGTGCAGGCGTACGTGGCGAGCACGGCGAAGCAGGATCTGGTGTCGCGCAAGGTCACCGAGAAGGAAAAGACCGGCGTGTTCACCGGGGCCTACGCGGTGAATCCCGCGACGGGACAGCAGATACCGGTGTGGATCGCGGATTACGTGCTCATGGAGTACGGCACCGGTGCCATCATGGCGGTGCCGGGACACGACGAGCGCGACTTCGAGTTCGCGACGCGCTTTCACCTCCCCATCGTGCGCGTCGTCGCGCTCGCCGGACAGCAGGCAGACACGCCGCTCCCCGCGCCCGAAGTGGAGACGGCTGATTGTCGTCTCGTGAACTCGGCGCAGTTCGACGGAATGCCGGTGGCCCAAGGCAAGGCCGCGATCACCGCGTGGCTGGCCGCTCGCGGCGCGGCGAAGCCCGTCGTCAATTACAGGCTGCACGACTGGTGCATCTCGCGGCAGCGCTACTGGGGACCGCCCATTCCCGTCATCTACTGCGATACGTGCGGTGTGCAGCAGGTGCCGGAGAAGGATCTGCCCGTGCTGCTGCCGGACATCGAGGATTTCCGCCCTGACGACAGCGGCGTGTCGCCACTCGCGCGACACGAGGAGTGGTACCACGTGCCGTGTCCCGAGTGCGGCCGGACCGCCCGGCGCGAGACCGACGTGTCGGACACGTTCCTGGACAGCGCGTGGTACTTCCTGCGCTATCCGAGCACGGAGTTCGACGATCGCCCCTTCGACCGGGCACGCACGGAGACGTGGCTGCCGGTGAATTCATACATCGGCGGCAACGAGCACGCGGTGCTGCACCTGCTGTACACACGCTTCATCACGATGGTGCTGCACGACGCGGGGCACCTGCGCTTCGAGGAACCATTTCGCCGATTCCGCGCGCACGGCATGATCATTCGCAACGGCGCGAAGATGTCGAAGAGTCGCGGCAACGTGGTGAACCCGGACGAGTACGTGACGCAGTGGGGCGCGGATGCGTTTCGTACCTATCTCATGTTTCTCGGCCCGTTCGAAGAGGGCGGCGACTTCCGCGAGGCGGGGATCTCGGGCGTCAAGCGATTCTTCGATCGCGTATGGGCGAGCGTGCACCAGATGCGCGACGGCGGCGCGCCTGACACCGCCGTGATGCGCAAGCTGCATCAGACCATTCGCAAGGTCACCGAGGACATTCCGCGGCTCAGCTACAACACGGCCATCGCGGCGATGATGGAGTACGTAAACGCGCTGCGCTCAGGAGAGCGTGTGCCGCAACGGGCCGAGGTCGAACCGCTCGTGCAGCTCGTGGCGCCGTTCGCGCCGCACATCGCCGAGGAGCTGTGGGAGCGCATGGGACACGACACGAGCGTCTTCGACTCCGGCTGGCCCGCGTTCGACGCTGCCGCCGCCGCGGAAGATGAAATCGAGGTCGGCGTCCAGGTGAATGGGAAGCTGCGCGGCAGCGTGCGCATTTCGCGCGACGCGACGGAGGAGCAGGTCCTCGCCGCAGCTCTCGCCGTCCCCACCATCGCGAAGTTCGTCGCGGGCGAGGTGCGGAAGGTGGTGTACGTGAAGGGGAGGGTAGTGAGTGTAGTCGCTGGTGGCTCGTAGCTGGTTGCTGGACTCCCCACGCCCTGTCAGCGACCAGCGACGAGCGACCAGCGACCAGCGACCAGCGACCAGCGACCGTAGTTAAACCAGCTACCAGCTACCAGCTACCCATTTCCCCACAAAGTATCCCGCGACCGCGACGCCGAGTCCCACGACGAACATGTCGAGCCCTGAGCGGAAGATGCTGCGCCCGGTGAAGATCGAGCGGGCGGCGCCGACGAGAAAGTGCGACAGCATGGCGATCACGAAGGCGACGATCATCGCGGATTCGCCGTGCAGCAGCAGGAACGGGAACACCGGAATGAACGCGCCCACCGCCGTCGCCAGTCCCGTCACCCACCCCTCGCGCAATGGCGACAGCGTCTGCTCGCCGATCTTCAGCTCTTCCTGTACCTGCTCATCCAGCATGCGGCGCGGGTCGGCCATCACCCCCGTCGCCAGGCGGTGCGCTTCATCGCGCTCCATGCCTTTCGCCTCGTAGATCAGCGCCAGCTCGTCGCGCTCCACCTCCGGCATGAGCTCGATCTCCGTGCGCTCCATCGAGATCTCATGCTCGTACACCTCGCGCTCGCTCTTCGCGGCGAGGTAGCCGCTCGAGCCCATGGAGAGCGCGTCCGCGATGAGACCCGCGACGCCAGCCAGGACGATGGTCTCGTGCGCCTGCGCGGCTGTCGCGCCGATCATCCCGGCCACGAGGCCGAAGTTCGCCGTCAGCCCATCGTTGAAGCCGTAGACGACGTTGCGCAGGAAGCCGCCGCTCTCGGTGCGATGCCATGGTTCGCCGGAGCGCCCGGCTATTCCGCCCAGTGTCGTGGCGTGCTCGGCGGATTCGCGCGCCAGAATGAGCGCCTCCTCCTTTCCTTCGCCCCCGGTGGGCGTGCCGCGGTGCATGTTCAGGTAGCCGCGGACCTCGCGACCCTCCTCGGCCAGCAGTGTGGGGAGGAGGAGGCGCGGGCCGAAGGTGCGGCCGAGCAGGGCCAGCATGCGCGCGCGCGCGGTGGGTCGGAAGGGCTGTGGAGGCCGGCCGTTGCGCGTGAGGATCTCGCTCCAGATCGTCACGTGGCGGTCCTCGACCTCGGCGAGCCGCAGGTACAGGTCGCGCTTTTTGGGATCGGACTCGGCCGTGGCAAGCTTCCGGTAGAGAAACGCGGCGTCGGCCTCGTCCTGCCAGTGATGCTCGAACTCGTCGAGGTCCGGCGCCTTGCGCTCCGGCTCCAGCGTCGCGGTCATGGGCGGAATATCGTCGGAGGGTCCGTGGAACGGAACCTCGGGCAGGGGCAGCCCATGGGGCAGCCCATGGGCAGCTGATAGGGCTGCCCCATGGGCTGCTCCTCCCGTCGGCAACCGTCCCGGGACCCGGGGTGACTCATCACCGAACACTTCCGACACCACCTGGCACCAGAGGCCCAGTCATGAAACCGCTCCACCTCCTTGCTGGCGCTGTCATGCTTGCCGCGACGGCCGTGCCGCTGCACGCGCAGGATGAAGACAATGGCGTCGCGCGCGCGCGCGACCTCGCAATCCGCGTCGCACGCGCGGTCAATGGCGAGGACAGCAATCGTGCCGTGCTTGGCATCGGCACACGCTCCACGGGCAAGCGCGATACGCTCGGTCTGCTCGTCGAGAGCATTACGTCAGGCAGCCCGGCGGAAAAGGCGGGACTCGAAGAGGGAAATCGCATCGCCTCGGTGAATGGCGTCAACCTCAAGCTCGCGCCAGCCGATGCCGGCGCGCCGGAGATGCGCGGCCTCATGACGCAGCGGCTCCAGCGCGAGATGAAGAAGGCCAAGCCCGGCGATGAGGTGAAGCTCAATGTCTATGCCGACGGTCAGTACAAGAACGTGACCATCAAGACCGAGAGCGCGGCGCAGCTCGACTCCGCGAGTGGCATGTTTCGCACGACGTCGCGCGAGAATCGCGCCGCGGCGGGCCTCGGACTCGGCGGTGGCGGGAGCGAGCGCGACACACTCGGGCTGCTCGTCGTGTCCGTCGTGAACAATGGACCCGCGGACAAGGCCGGCATCGGTGAGGGTGACCGCATCCAGTCCATCAACGCCGTGGACTTGCGGGTTCCCGCGAGCGAGGCGCAGGAAGGTGATCTCCTTGGCGCGAAGGAAGAGCGGTTCAGCCGCGAAATCAGCAAGCTCAAGCCGGGCGACACGGCTGACCTCAAGGTGTATTCCGACGGCGCGGTAAAGGACGTGAAGATCACGCTCGCGAAGGCGTCGGACGTGTATCCCGATCGTGGAATGGGGAACTTCCACTTCGACTTCAACGGCAATGGAGCAGCGATGCGCATGACGCCCATGGCGCCGATGGCGCCGATGCCACCGATGCCGCCGAACGTCGACGTCACGCCTCGTGCGCGGACGCGTGTCTTCACGCTCAGCGACGACGGCGAGCCGGCCATGGCCGAGCGTGCGGACGTCATGCGCAATCTCGAGTTGAGCCGGGGACTCATGGCGAGCGACCTGGCGCGGACGAAGATGATGGCAAGCAGGGACGCCGATCTGATGCGGACGAAGACACTGGCGAGAGGCTATGCGGACATGGCGCGCAGTTACGCCGGCCTGGCGCGCGACCGGGACCTGATGTACACGCGCGCGGCGGCAATGCGTGACGAAATGGGCGGCATGGGCGGCATGCCGGGCGGGATGGTCGGCTTTCGCGATCTGCGCCTGGCTCCCATGAATGCCGACCTGGCGTCGTACTTCGGCAAGGGCGCCGGTCAGGGCGTGCTGGTGCTCGACGCGAGCGGTCCCTGGGACGCGCTCAAGCCGGGCGACGTGATTCTCTCCGTGAATGGCAGGCCGGTGCGCGATGGCGACCGGACCTCAATCCAGCTCAATTCCGGTGAGCAGACCACGTTCGCCGTGATCCGGAAGGGAAAGCGGCAGACGATCACCGTGAAGGGGGACAGGTAGCCGCGCGCGGAGCCCCGCTGCGCCGGCGGCGTTCGCGTCGCGATCAGCGCGCGAGCGCCGTCCCGGTGTTCGCCGCGTGATTCAGAACTCGAGCTGCGCCCCCAGCTCCACCACACGATTCGGTGGGAGCCCATAGAATTGAGTCGCCGATCGGGCGTTGCGGGCCATGAAGGCGTAGAGCTGCTTGCGCCACCGCGCCATTGGCGTCTTGCCGGTGGGCAGCAGCTGCTCGCGTCCCAGGTAGAATGACGTGTCGCCCGGACGCATCTTGATGCCGGAAGGACCGCACGACGCCAGTACGTCAAGCACGTTCGGCGTCTGCATGAAGCCGTAGCTCGCCACCACGCGGAAGAATCCCTCGCCCAGCGGCTCGACGTCGGTGCGCTTCGCCGCCGGCACTTCCGGCACGCTCGCGGTCACGACGGAGAGCAGCACCACCTGTTCGTGCAGCACCTTGTTGTGCTTGAGGTGGTGCAGCAGCACGACCGGCGCACCGGTGGTGTCCGACGTCATGAAGACGGCCGTCCCCGGGACGCGCGGCGGGTTGCGGCGGCGCACGTCCTCGAGGAAGAGATCCATCGGCAGACTCTGCTCACGCAGCATGTCGTGCAGCAGCGTGCGTCCCTTCTTCCACGTGGTCATGAGCGCGAATACGAGCAGCGCCACGACGATCGGGAACCAGCCGCCGTGCTCGATCTTCACCGTGTTCGCGATGAGGAACGAGAGGTCAATGATCAGGAAGAACACCAGGAACGCCAGCGCCTTGGGACGCGGCCAGTTCCACTGATGCCGCGCGATCACGTAAAAGAGCAGCGTCGTGATGACCATCGTGCCGGTGACGGCGATGCCATAGGCGGCGGCCAGCGCGGAGACCGATCCGAAGCCGATGACAAGGCCGATGCAGCCGATCAGCAGCGCCTTGTTGATGTCCGGGATGTAGATCTGCCCGGCCTCGCGTCGTGATGTATGCGTGATGGTGACGCGCGGCGAGTAGCCGAGCTGCATGGCCTGCTGCGTCAGGGAGAAGGCGCCGGAAATCAGCGCCTGGGACGCGATGATGGCGGCCATCGTGGCCAGCAGGACCATGGGGTAGAGCAACCCCGAAGGCACGAGCCCGAAAAACGGGTTGGCGACCGCCTTCGGGTCGCGCAGCAGCAACGCACCCTGACCGAAATAGTTGAGCAGGAGTGCGGGGAACACGACGGCATACCAGGCGAAGCGAATGGGCCGCTTGCCAAAGTGCCCCATGTCCGCATAGAGCGCCTCGGCGCCGGTCACGCACAGCACCACCGCGCCCAGAAGAAAGAAGCCCGACCAGCCATTGCGCTCGAAGAAGAGCACGCCGTACCACGGATTGACCGCACGCAGAATGGCGGGCTCCCTGGCGATTTCCGCGACGCCGAGCGCGGCAATTGTCAGAAACCAGAGCAGCATGACGGGACCGAAGATCTTGCCGATGCGATCGGTGCCGTTCTTCTGGAAGAGAAAGAGAACAAAGAGGATGATGACGCTGAGCGGCACCACTACCGGTTCGAAGAGTGGGGTGGCGACCTGCAGTCCTTCAATGGCGCCAAGCACGGTGATGGCGGGCGTGATGATGCCGTCGCCATAGAGCAGCGCCGCGCCGAACAGTCCGAGCGCCACCAGCACTGCCACCGCCGCCTTGTTGGCGTTCTCCCGAAGGTTCCGCTGGATGAGGGCGAGGAGCGCGAGAATCCCGCCCTCACCCTTGTTGTCGGCGTGCAGGATGAAGAAGATGTACTTGATGCTCACGATGAGCGTGAGCGTCCAGACGATGAGTGACAGCACGCCGTAGACGTTCTGCATGCTCAGCGTGATGCCGAACTCGGGATTGAAGCATTCCTGGATCGTGTACAGGGGACTCGTCCCCAGATCGCCGTACACGACGCCGAGTGCGGTGAGAGAAAGGATGGCGAGTCGCTTGCCGCCAGGATTGTCCTCGACATGGAGCCGGTCCGGAGCAGCATGCTCCGCGAACGCAGTGGCACCCGATTGAGGAATTTTGGAAGAGGAAGCGGTCAATCGCGCTGGCTCAGCGGTCATACCGGAAAGGAACGAAGTGGCGGCGGGTCGGGGATGGCCGACATCATGACCCGGCCGCCGCTCGCGCACAGCGCGATGAAGTCCGGGCCGCGGACGTGCTCCGCGGCCCGGCTGTCGTACCAAGTTAGCGATAGGCGGGGAATAGGGAATGGGGACCTCTCCGCACCCCTCCCTCCCGCCCTCTGGAATGATCCACGCCCCACCTCCCAGCCCTTGGGAATGGGCAATCTGCCTCTCCTTTCCTCCCCGCCCGTGGGAATCGGCAATCGGGAATGGGGAATCGGGGAGGAAGACCTCCCCACACCGCACCCCACCGCGTTTTTTTCACCGCCACCTCCCCCGCTTCATCATTCCCCCTTCCCACGATTCCCCATTCCCGATTGCCGATTCCCGATCACTTCCGGCCGTTCGCTCGCCCTCAGCCGTTCCCAGCCCCCGCTTCCTCGATCTCCTTCGCGGCCCGCTCCAGAATCTCCCGGATCTTGCGCATCCGTTCCGGGTCCTTTGCGTTGCGTGGGCCAACGGTGTACGTGGCGCGGGCGACATTCTTGAACGCCTGGCTCAGCTCCAGCATGGATTCGCCGAAGAACGAGCCGCCGAAGTCCGCGATGCGCTGGAAGATGTCGTCCACCGTCGAACGATTCTCGGCCAGGTAGGCTTTCCCGCTATCGGTTATCTCGTAGATCTTCTTGCCCCCTTCCTCCTGTCGAGCCGTGGCGTAGCCCATGTCCTCGAGCATGGAGAGCGTCGGGTACACCGTGCCCGGGCTGGGCGAGTAGGCGCCGCCAAACTTCTCCTCGAGCTCCTTGATAATTTCGTAGCCGTGGCGCGGCTTTTCGTCGAGCAGTTGGAGGATGACATACTTGAGATCGCCCTGTTCGAACATGCGACCGGAGCGGAATGGTCCGCCGCGCCGTCCGCGTGGCCCTCCCCAGAACCATGCGGCGAAGCCGGGGTCGAAGGCGCGTCCCGCGCCGAACCAGGCAGAGCGGAATCCGTGGCAATCGTGTGACATGTGAACCTCACAGAAGACTGACGATATAACGTTGGCGACTGGGCAAGATATATCGTGCGTTATAACGTAGCAAGTGCGAGGAGAGGGGCAGCCGACGGGGCAGCCCCATGGGCTGCCCCTGCGACACCTACTGCTTCACCCATTCCACTTCAATCGTCACCTTTACCTCGTCCCCCACCACGACGCCGCCAGTCTCGAGGGCCTGGTTCCAGGTGAGGCCAAACTCTTCCCGGTCGACAATCGTCGTCGCGCTGTAGCCAAGACGCTCGCCACCCCACGGGTCCTTGCCGCGTCCCTCACGCTTCACGTCCAGCGTGACCGGATGCGTGACGCCACGAATCGTCAGATCCCCCGTCAGCCGTCCCGTGTCGGGCGACGTCCGCTCGACACGAGTGCTCCTGAACGTGATATTCGGAAAGTGCTCGGAATCGAAGAAATCCGCCGACCGCAGGTGGTTGTCGCGCTGGTCGGCTCTGGTGTCCACACTCGCCGTCGCAATTGCCACCTCGACAGAGCTCTGCGTGGGATCGGCCTCGTTGTATTGCAACGTCCCCTTCACGTCGGTAAACCGTCCCTTGACGGTGGAAATCATCAGGTGCCGAACCGAAAACCCGACCTCCGAATGAACGGGATCGATCTGCCAGGCGGAGGTCGTACCTGTTTTCGTGGTGGTTGACGTAGCCATGTGCGCTCTCCAGAAATGTGACGCGACCCAGGCGTCGCGCTTGAATGATTGTGCGGATTGCCTGCATGCCCCCTGGCCGCCGCGTGCTTACATCACATGACCAACTATATAAAGGTAAGTAACTATTGTCAAGTAGCTAATTTTACGTTAGCTTTGAACCATGAGCGAACAAACGCTATCTCTGTGCCCGCGCTTCCACGAAGCCGTCGAACTTATCGGGCGACGCTGGTCGGGGGCGATCATTCAACTTCTCCTGAGTGGCCGAGCCCGCTTCGGAGTGCTGCGTTCGGCGATTCCCGACATCAGCGACCGCATGCTCTCGGAGCGGCTGCGTGAGCTGGAAGACCATGGCATCATCTCCCGCACCGTCGTCCCCGACTCACCGGTGCGTGTCGAGTACGAGCTCACCGAGAAAGGGCGCGCGCTCGAAGTTCCCATGCACGCCATCACCGCATGGGCGGAGAGATGGATTCCTGTTGATGATGAGTAGCTGAACGCACCGTCGGAGTGATTCGCATGAGGCGCACCGCCCGCTTCACCATGCTGTCGCTGCTCCTCCTCGTAGTCGTCACTCCTCCAGCCGTCCGGGCCCAGGCGCCGATCGACTCCGCCCTGGCCGACTACATCGCCGGCATCAAGGCCATCGACAGTCACGCGCACCCCATGCGTCCCATCCCGCCGGGTGCGCCTCCCGATACCGAATACGACGCGCTGCCATTGGGTGGCATTCCCCCGTTCCCGCTCCCCTGGCGATTCCGCGCAGAGAATCCCGAGTGGCGCGCCGCGCAGCATGCGCTCTACGGTGTGAGCCTCTCGGACACCGGCGCTGCGTGGCGCGATGCACTGCACGCGGCAGTGAGCCGCGTTCAGCGGGAACAGGGCCAGCACTTCCCGAGCTGGGTGCTCGACCAGACCGGTACCGACGTGATGCTCGCCAATCGCATCGCACTCGGCCCAGGCCTCGAGCCACCGCGGTTCCGCTGGGTGGCATTCGTGGACGCCCTCATGCTTCCGCTCGACACCCGAGCGGAAGCGGCCCGCACGCCGGACACTCGCGCGCTCTACCCGTTGGAAGCGACGCTGCTCCGCCGCTATCTCCACGACCTCGGCGTTGCCGGGCTGCCCCGCACGCTCGATGCCTATGTTGCCGGCGTGGTGCTCCCCACGCTCCGGCGCCAGCGCCGGGGCGGCGCGGTTGCCGTGAAGTTCGAGGCCGCCTATCTCCGCCCGCTCGATTTCGACGAACCCGACGCCGCGCGTGCCCATCGTGTGTACGCGCGCTACGCGGCCCGCGGCACGCCCACCCACGCCGACTACAAGGCGCTGCAGGATTATCTCTTCCGCACGATCGCGCGCGAGGCAGGGCGGCTGGGGATGGCCGTACAGATCCACACCACGGAAGGGTTTGGCGGATTCTACGCCACGCATGGCAGTGCACCACATTTGCTCGAGGCGGCGTTCAACGACTCCACGCTCCGTGGAACCAACTTCATCATCGTGCACGGCGGCTGGCCGCTCGTCGGTGAAACGCAGTCGCTGCTCTCCAAGCCCAACGTCTACGCGGACATTTCCGCGATCTCGCTCTTCGTCGAGCCCGGCGAGCTTGCCGGCGTGCTGCGCCAGTGGCTCGGCGAGTGGCCCGAGAAGGTGCTGTTCGGCACCGACGCATTCGACGGCGGTCCGGAGCAGGGGTGGGCGGACGCGGCGTGGCTTGGGACGACCTCGGCACGCCGCGCGCTCGCCATTGCCCTCACCGGGATGCTGCGCGACGGCGAGATCAGCCGTCCCCGCGCCGAGCAGCTCGCGCGCATGGTGATGCGCGAGAATGCAATGGCCGCGTATCGACTGCTGAACCCCGGCCCGTAGGGCGCGGCCTCTATCGCGCGGCCAGTGAGCGTCCCACCATCACCCGCACCATCTCCTTCCGCCAGGCCAGCGTGAAATCCGTATTGTCCATGGGCTTCGCGGGACGGAAGGCCGCGTCGGCGGCGGCTGCGATGGTGGACTCGTCGAGCGGCTTGCCGACGAGCGCATCCGCCGCGTCACGGATTTCCATGGGATACGATGCGACCGCTCCGAGCACGATGCGCGCGGCCTGCACCGTGCCGTCGCTCGCGAGGTCCAGCCACGTCGCCACGCCGACCACGGGGAAGTCGAACGAGCCCCGGCGGCGCAGCTTCTGATACGACGCGCGCCACGACCCGACCGGCGGCAGCAGGTACGACACCAGCATTTCGTCCGGTTCCTTGGTGAGATACCGCATGCCGTCGTTGTTGTAGAGCGCATCCGCCGCGACGCGGCGCGCGCCGCGCGCGCTCGCGAGCGTGACATGCGCGCCGAGCGCCACCGCCACCGGCGCGCCATCCGACGACTGCACCGCCCAGCAGCGCGGACTCGATGGCGCGACCCAGCAGATCGCGCCGTCCTTCTTCATGCAGAAGTCGATCGCCTTGCGCCACTCATAGGTCTGATCGTAGTAGTTGCAGCGCGTGTCGAGCAGCAGATTCCCGCCGATGGTCCCCATGTTGCGGAGCAGTGGCGTGGACACGAGGGCCGCTGCCTGCGCAACCGCCGGGTAGTGCCGCACGATGTCCGGATGCGTGGCGACGCGCGTCAGCGTGACGCCCGCGCCGATGTGCAGCCCCTCCTCCGGCGTGCCGCTGATGTCCTGCATTTCCGCCACGCGCGCGAGCGAGATCACCACGCGCGGCGTCTGCTGGCGGCGCTTCATGTTGGGATACAGATCCGTGCCGCCGGCCACGTACGCCCCATCGGGTCCGGCGCGACTGCGCAGCATTACGGCTTCCTGCACCGACGTCGGTTCGACATAGTCGAAGCGCGGCAGCCGCAGCATCAGCGTGTGCCTCCCACTTCGCTGTGCGCGCGACCGTCCCGCTCGCGCCCGTCGCCGCCCTGTGCCGGCGTGAGGATGCGCGCGGCCTCGGGGAATGCGTACTCGGGCACCCGCGTCGGGCCGTATCGTCCCTCCTTTCCCTTCATCTTTTCCCGCAGCGCGCGCAGCACCGCCTGTGGTGAGCAGGGCACCTCATCGATGCGCACTCCTACCGCGTCGTAGATCGCGTTCGCCACCGCCGGCGGTACGGGCAGCAAGGGACCCTGTCCGACCTCCTTCGCGCCAAAGGGCCCCTCGGGATCGGGGTCCTCAATGAGCGTCGTGTCCACGTCGCACATTTCCAACGTGGTGGGGCTCTTGTACTCGAGCATGCTGGGATGGTGATGCACGACGTGCCGCTCTGCATCGCGATACGCCATTTCCTCCATGAGCGCCTCGCCGAGCCCCATGTACACCGATCCCTCCACCTGCCCGATGGCGAGCAGCGGATTGATCGCGCGCCCGATGTCGTGGGCGATCCAGATCTTCGGCACACGGACGATGCCACTGTCGGGATCCACCTCCACTTCGGCCACCGCGCACGAATACGAGTACGCGGGTGATGGGCCCACGCCAGCGCCCTTGTACCTGCCCGGCGAGCGCGGCGGCGTGTACGACCCCGTCGCGCCGATTGCACCCAGCCGCGATTCGGCGAGCTGCACCGCGTCCATGAAGGAGAGGCCGTGATCCGGGTTCTCCGCGTCGAACACGCGGCGTCCGGCAAAGACGAGTCGCTCGCGCGGCACGTTCAACTGCGCCGATACCGGACCCGCAATGGCGTCGCGTGCGCGCTCGGCGGCCTGGATCGCGGCGTTCCCGGTCATGAGGGTGACGCGCGATGAATAGGAGCCCAGGTCAACGGGCGTGAGATCGGTGTCGCCCGTGACGACGCGTACGTCGAGCGGCTCGATGCCGAGCACGTCGGCGACGATCGCCGCGAGCACGGTGTCCGATCCCTGGCCGATGTCCGTGCTGCCGCAGAAGGCCGCGACGCCGCCCGAGCGATCCAGCTTGAGCTGCACCGAGGAGTGCGGCATGTTGTTCCAGTAGATCGGGAGCCCCGCACCCGTGATGTACGACGAACAGGCGATGCCCACGCCGCGCCCGAAGGGCAGCTTGCGGTACTTGTCCGCCCAACCGCTCGCGGCCACGGCGGCATCGATGCACGCGCCCAGTCCCATGGATCCGATGCGCAGCCAGTTGGCGGTGACGCTGTTCGCGGGCTGCAGCATGCGGCGCCGCATCGCGGCGGGGTCCAGTTCCAGTGTTTCGGCGATTCGGTCGAGCTGGCACTCCACGGCGAAGCGCGGCTGCGGCGTGCCGTGTCCGCGCTTGGGGCCGCACGGCGGCTTGTTCGTGAACGCGCGCAGAGCGCGAAAGCGATACGCGGGCACCTGATAGGTGACCGTCTGCAGCGCGCCCGTGTAGTACGTGCTCGCCACCCCGTACGATCCGTAGGCGCCGCCGTCGAGGAACGACTTGAAGTCCATCGCGACAATCGAGCCGTCGCGCTTCACGCCGGTGCGGATCCACATGAGCGCGGGGTGCCGGCCGCGATGACAGTAGAACACCTCCTCGCGCGTGAGGCAGATCTTCACCGGGCGCCCGGTCCGTCGCGCGAGCGCGGCGACGACGATCTCGTGCCCGAACGGATCGGACTTGCCGCCGAACGCGCCACCATTTGGTGTGGCGATGACGCGCACGTGCGCCGGCGGCATCTCGAGCACCTTCGCCAGCGCGCGGTGCACGTAGTGCGGCGTCTGGGTACTCGACCAGAGCGTGAGCTTGCCCTCGGGCGCCCAGTGCGCGAGCGCCGCGTGCTGCTCCATGGGCAGGTGCGTGTTCCCTTCGTAGAAGAACACGTCCTCGCGCACGAGATCGGCCTGCGTCATGGCATCATCCACGCCGCCAAAGTCGAGCGCGATCACCTTGTGGAGGTTGCCATCATCGCCGTAGTCGTGGATGCGCGGCTCGCTGGTGCGAATGGCCTGCTCGACGGACTCGATGGCGGGGAGCGGCGCGTACTCGATCTCGATCAGCTCGCAGGCTTCGAGCGCCGTGTCCTCATCCAGCGCGGCGACGGCCGCCACCGGATCGCCCACGAAGCGCACGCGCTCCGGACAGAGCGCGTGCTCATCCTGCGAAATGGGGAGAATGCCGAAGGGAATCGGGAGATCCCGCCCCGTGAGCACGGCCACGACGCCCGGATGCTGCCGCGCACGACTCGTATCGATGCGGACGATGGTGGCGTGCGGCAGGGGTGAGCGTAACAGCTTGCAGTGCAGCATGCGCGGCAGCGCAAGATCATCGGCGAAGCGCAGTTCCCCGGAGACCTTGGCGAAGGCATCGACTTTCGTCCGCGGCGTGCCCACCACGGACGGCCCGGACGTGCGGCGAACGGGCATGTGCACATCAGTCATTGGCGCTCCAGCCTGCGTCCCCGTGCTCCCGTGCCACCTTCTCGATCGCTTCGTAGATCTTCAGATACCCCGTACAGCGGCAGAGATTCCCGCTCAGTGCATGCCTGATCTCCTCGCGCGACGGGTGCGGGTTGGCATCGAGCAGCGCCTGCGCCACGAGCAGGAAACCCGGAGTGCAGTAGCCGCACTGCGCGGCGCCGAGTTCCGCGAAGGCTCGTTGCAGCGGGTGCAGCGTACCATCGCGCGCCATGCCTTCAACCGTCTCGATCGTGTGACCGGCGTACGCCTGCGCCAGCGCGAGACACGAGAGCATCGGTACGCCGTCCACGAGCACGGTGCAGGTGCCGCACTCGCCCAGCTCGCAGCCATGTTTGGTGCCGGTGAGCCCGAGGTCCTCGCGCAGCACTTCGAGCAGCGTTTTGTGGGGCGCGAACGCGACTTCACACGGCTCGCCGTTCACCGTGAAGGTTGCATGGATCTTCCGCCGGGGCGGCGGCTCGAGCTGCACTGGGTGCGACACGACGCGTGAGGTGAGAGAAACGGCTCTCGTCGCTCTCGCGGCGCCAGGAGCCACTGTACCAACGATGTCGTCGTGCGCGCGGTCAATGCAAGATGGACGGAATGATCGTTCCAGCTTCAAGGAACGGCACTTGATGCTGATGGTGAAGGGAATAACGCGTCAGACCCTCCGTGCGCGTACGCGCACGGAGGGTCTGACGCGTCCTGCGGCCAGCCAGGTTCCCGGCGCTAGAACGCGGTGAACGCCGACCGGTCCACGCGGGTACTGTCGCCGAGATACACGAAGTGAATGTCGCGGAAATAGCGGTCTGCCGCAGCGCGCATGCGCGGAAGGCTCACCGAGCGCACATCATTCATGGCGTCCGTGGCCTTGTGATAATCGCCGCGGTAGAGCTGGGCCCGCGCCAGGAAATCCGCCTGCGCTTCGTCCGTCATGTTGTCGCCGTAGTAGTCCATGATGAACTGGTCGGTGAAGTAGTTGAACCCCAGC
>DATNDS010000158.1:0-24107 GCA_035553215.1 Gemmatimonadaceae bacterium | reverse complement strand
TTCGCCGTACCGCTCAGTTGGAGATTCTTCCCGACCCAGTCGCGCGTGAGCTGCGTCACGCCTCCCGGATAACCCGGTCCGTACTGATCGTTGATGTACCGCTGCAGGATCCACGACGCGCCGTAGAACGCGGCGAAGTCGCATGGCACCGGCAGGTTCGTGCTGCCGTACACGGTGCACTGGTCGGGCGCGTCCGGGGACTGAAAGCCGCTGCCCAGGTCACCGAAGTAGCTCGCCAGCTTCACGATCTCGTCCGTGTACCACGCGTTGCCCGCGGCGCTGAACGCGACGTCGGCTCCGTAATTCTGATAGGCGGTATTGCCGAGCGTCGCATGCCCCGCCAGCTCCTCGGCGAGCGTCGCCTGACCTTCCATCTCCCAGCCGGCCATCGGAGCGCCGTCATTGAGGATGAGTCGCCGCGAATACTGGATGACATGCGTGAACTCGTGCGCGATGAGCTGAGGCATCTCGGCCGCCACAGCCGACCTGGATCGGGCACCGCCGCCTGTCGCGTTGTCCGGGTCGGGCACCTCGCCATAGTAGATCTCGGCGCCGTTGCTTCCCGCACAGACTGACGCCGGCACGAGATCTCCGAGAAAGACGAAACCCAGCAGCCGCGGGATCGTGTTCACCTGCCGGGTGAGCAGGATGATCACGCGCCCGTTGCCATCGATGTCGCTGGGATGACCGAAGTAGGCGGTGTCCGTGGCATAGATGCGCGCGTCGAACTGATTGCTCGCCGCCTGGATGTCAGCCTGGGTGAGCGAATCCGTGGTGGGATTCGCAACGTCCTGCTCCCAGATGCCGGCGCTCCCCACCGCGCGTACCACGCCACGGATGACGTTGAGGCTGGAGCACAGGTCGCTCGAGTTGAGGTTGGGCACGTGGAGAGTGAGCGTATCTCCGACGTTCGGCGCAACGACTGCCGCCGCACCTCGCACATCCGCCGTCGCCGCGGCGCTGTTCCGCGTGACGCGTGGGGTGAGATGCGCCGCCTCCCATTCGCGAATGCGCAGATCCGCCTGCAGTTGACCACGACGCCGCTCGATCGCGTCACGAAGCTGTGCCGGCATCGCGCCACCGCGAACCGCCCTGCCGGGCGACAGACTGCCGAATGCACGATTCGCCGAGATGCCCGGCGAGGCAGCCACGACGCCTGGCGACGCGGCAATGCCACCGGTCGCAACGACCTCGAATGGGCTCACCACGCCCGGAGTCTCCGCCGGGGCCGTGAGCCCCACCAGATACGTCTCCCGCGGGCCGTTGGATGGAGCAAACCGCAGGCAGAACTGTCCCGGATCCCGCAGGATCGTTTCCTGTCCCACAACCAGCGCCAGCGCGGAGCCTGTCGGGCGCAGAGGCATCAGATCGTGCGATCCGGTCTGCGGTCCCACCGACACGCTCACGCCGGCCAGGCGAACGGGCTTGCAGTCGGACGTGGCGACACGCACGGAAAGACTCGTAGGCGTCGCCGCCATCACCTCTGCGCTGTCGCCATCGATGACGACCACGTTGCTGTCCGCTCGTGCGGAGAAGTTCGCGCCGCTGATCGTCGCCTGCTGTCCCTCCACCAGCGTGTCCGGCGACACGCTCGTGATGACGGGCGCGGGAACCAGCGGCTGCGCTGCCGCGGAAAACGTCGCGACGCCGCCGTTCGGACCGGTCGCGGTCACGACGACAGCGGGCATGAGCGAGTTGAAGCCAAGCGTCCAGTGAGCCTGCGCCTGTCCCAGCGAATCAGTGACCACCGAGTCAGGCATCACAGAGCCGTCGGCGCCGTCGGCCAGCGCGAACCGCACGCTCACGCCGGCAACCGGATGATCATTGAGATCCGTCGCGCGTACGACCAGCGGTGCGCCCAGCGCCTGTCCCATCCGCGCCGTCTGCGAATCCCCCGAGACCTTGACCATCTTCTGCGGAACCTGCGCGACGGTGATTCCCACCTGTGCAGTCACCGTTCCGGATGTGGCAGTGATCTCGGCGGCGCCGTTCATCACGGCAGTCGCCATCCCGCCGGCCGTGACGGTGACGATCGAGTCGGCCGACGAATGCCAGACGACCGGCGACCCGCCGATCGAGTCCCCATGCTGGTCCCGGACGGTTGCCACGAAGTTCTTCGCTTCACCGAGCGACTCGAACGTCCAGTGCTGTGGCTGGACGACAATGCTGGTGGGGACCTGGGGCGGCGGCGCGGTCGCATCGCTGCCGCCGCACGCGGCGCTGACGAGGACGAGGAACGCGGCAATCCGGCGATGACAGGACCGCGAGAGCTCTGGCGACATGGCTCGGCGCCTTCAGGAGGTGGGATATGATGCGGCCCGTACCACTGTTCCGCCACCACGGCATCCCGCTCTTGACAACCCGGCCGCCAGCCCGCACCATTCCTTTCAGATTCTGTATGGAACGTCTGTAAGGAGCCCCATGCCCGCCCTCCCCGTCCTCAAAGGCACCCTCGATCTCCTCGTCCTGCGCGCCCTCAACTGGACGCCCATGCACGGCTTCGAGATCGTCTCCTGGCTCGAGCAGGCCGCTCACGGCGCGCTCGACGTCGAAGACTCCGCCCTCTACCAGGCGCTCTATCGCCTCGAGGAACGCGGCCTCCTCAGCGCCGAGTGGGGCGTGACCGGCAACAACCGCAAGGCCCGCTACTACCGGCTCACCTCCGCCGGCCGCGCCTACCTGCGCGCCGAAACGAAGAGCTGGGTGCGCTACGCCGAGACCGTCACCGCGATCCTCACGGCGCCGCGCAACTCGCTGCCGGCCGGCGACGCCGCATGATCCGCGACGGCGTCCGTCGCTTCTTCAACCTCGCTCTCCGCCGCCGCGACCAGTGGGAGCGTGAGGTCGAAGACGAGATCAGGCTCCACCTCGCGCTCCGCGCCGAGCAGTTCGCCGCCCAGGGCATGTCGCCCGACGCCGCGACCACCGAGGCCATGCGCCGTTTTGGCCCCCTGTCCACTTCACGCGCGCGACTGCTCGATGCCGCGCGCCACCGCGAGCACCACATGCAGCGCACCGAATTCCTGGCCGACCTGAAGCAGGACACGAGCTTCGCGCTTCGCACGCTCGGCCGCCAGAAAGGCTGGACCGCCGTCACCGTTGCCACGCTCGCGCTCGGGATCGGCGCCACCACCGCCGTGTTCAGCGTGGTGAGCAGCCTGCTGCTGCACCCGCTGCCGTATCCGCACGCCGACCGCATGGTGTTCGTCTATCAGGAGCCGAGCACCGGGAACAGCACGGGCATCAGCGTGACGATCACGCCGTCGGCGCCGGTGGTGCGGGCCTGGATGGCCGGGTCGCACGACTTCGAGGCACTGGAGGGATACAACTCCAGCACCGTCATGCTGCAGACGCGAGATCAGCCCGTGAAGTACCAGGCTGCCCAGATATTCCCCACGTTCCCGCGATTCGCCGGCGAAAAGCCGATCCTCGGGCGCATGTTCACCGCGCAGGACATCGCGCGGCGCGATCACCTCGTGCTGCTTGGCGAGCAGCTCTGGCGCACCCGCTACGGCGCGCAGCGGAACGTGCTGGGCACGTCGGTGACGCTCGGCGACTCGACGTACACGGTGATCGGCGTGCTGCCGGCGGCGCTCCGGCCGCCGGTGATCGGTGATGCGCCGCCTGATTTCTGGATGCCGCTCGACGTCAACAACAACAATCTCGGCATGATGCTGCTGGGTCGCCTGCGCCCCGGCATCACGAGCGCCGCCGCGACGAGCGAGCTCGACTCGCTCGTCGCGCGATCCGGAACCGACGCGGCGGCAGGTGCTCTCTTTCGCACCCGGCTCGCGCAACCCTCCGATCGCGTGAGATTTCGCGACTCGCTCACCATGCTGAGCGGTGCGGTGCTGCTCGTGCTGCTCGTGGCGTGCGCCAACGTCGCGCACCTGCTGCTCGCACGCACCGCCGCCCGGCACCGCGAGCTCTCGCTCCGCGCGGCGCTCGGCGCCCGGCGTGGACGTTTGTTCCGACAACTCCTCACCGAGAGTCTGCTGCTCACCACGGCCGGCGCGGCGCTGGGTGTGCTGCTCGGATGGATGGGACTGCGCACCCTGGTGGCCATGCGGCCATCGTCGCTGGACGAACTGCGCGTGGCACACCTGGACACGACGACGCTCGTGGTCGCCGCCGCGCTCACCGTATTGAGCGGGTTGTTCTTCGGCATCATGGGCGCCATGCAGTCGGCCGGCAACACGGCGCAGAACACGGTGCGAACCGGCACCGCCATCTCGCCCGGCCGGCGCAGTGAGCGCGCGCGCGGCGCACTCGTCGTGACGGAGATGGCGCTGTCGGCCATGCTCATCGTGGGCGCCACGATGTTCATGCGCAGCGTGTCCAACCTGCAGCACGCCGATCTCGGATTCCAGCCGCGGGGGCTCTACGCCGTGAACCTCGACCTGTCGTCGTCGCGCTATGCGACAGCGGCGTCGAAGGCCGCGGTCATCACCGGGCTCACGCAGCAACTGAACCAGCTCGGCACGCTGCGCGACATCACCGTCGCCGGCGATCCGCCCAATTCCATGTCGTTCAGTATCGGGCGATTTGAAGTGGATGGCGAAACACCGCCTCCCGCTTCGGAGACGTCATTCATCGAAGTCAAATCGGTGCAGCCGAATTACTTCAGGACGATGGGCATCCACATGCTCCGCGGCTCTGCCTTTACGGACACCACGGCCGCGGCCGGCCAGGTGATCGTGAACGAAGGATTTGCGCGCAAGCACTGGGGCGCGCAGTCGCCCCTGGGCCATCGCCTGCGCATCGCGCAGAGTGACTCGGAGCCGTGGCTCACCATCGTCGGCGTCGCCGCGGATGTGGCATCGTTCGGGCCCACAATGGAAAACACCGCGCCCATGCTGTACACACCATTCAACGACATGGTCCTGAGGAGCACGTCGATTATCGTCCGGACCGGCGGCAATGCCGCATCCATCGCGCGCGTGCGCGGGCTGGTCAGGGCGTTCGATCCACACCTGCCCGTCACCATCGAGAATGTGGAGGACGGAACCGCCACGTCCATCGCGACGCCGCGCTATGTCATGCTCACGCTGTCTCTGTTCACGGCACTGGCGCTCGTGCTGGCGGCCATCGGACTCTACGGCGTGATGGCGTACGCCGTGGCACAGCGCACGCACGACATTGGCATTCGCATCGCGCTGGGTGCGCCACGCCGGACGGTGGCGCGGTCGGTCATTCTGCGCGGCGCCGCGCTGGCTCTGCTGGGCGCAGCGATTGGACTCGTCGCCGCACACTGGGGCACGCGGCTCATCCAGCACGAGTTGTACGGCGTCGCGAAGTCGGATCCTGTCTCGTTCGCCGCGGCCGTGATCGTCCTGCTTGGCGCCGCGGCCATAGCCTGCGTGGTGCCCACACGGCGGGCGCTGGCAGTGGATCCCATTACGGCTATTCGGGCAGAGTGAGGGCGCTCCCCGTCCCCCCAACCTCCTCCATTCGCCGCGCCAGAAAGCGACGCTCCGCATCGTTCCCGGCGAGCGCGTACGCCTCACCATACTCCACAACCGCTTCCCCACGCCGATCGAGTCGGCGCAGCAGGTCAGCGCGCGTCGCGTGCCACAGGTGAAACCCGGCCAGCGGCTCCGCCAGCGCGTCCACCAGCGGCAGCGCCTCGGCCGGCCCACGCGCGAATGACAGCGCGGCGGCCCGGTTGAGTTCCACTACCGGCGATGGATGCAACGCGTACAGCCGCTCGTAGAGCGCCGCGATTTGCGTCCAGTCGGTCTCGTCGGCGCGCTCCGCCTCGGAGTGAACCGCCGCAATGGCCGCCTCGAGCGTGAACGGACCGGGCGGCCCCAGTCGCAGCGTCGAGCGAACGAGCGTGCGACCTTCCTCAAGTTGCACCTGGTCCCACCGCGTTCGGTCCTGCTCTGAGAGGCGCACGAGATCGCCGCGCTCATCCACGCGCCCCGCCCGCCGCCCGTCGTGCAGGAGCATGAGCGCCAGCAGTCCATCGAGCTCCGGTTCCGGCTCGCGCAGCAGCACGCGCAGCAGCCGCGCGAGGCGGATCGCTTCGGCACACAGTTCGCCGCGCACCAGCGCGTCACCCGTGCTCGCGGCATAGCCTTCGTTGAACACCAGATAGATGACCTGGAGCACCTCCGCCAGCCGCTCCGGCAGGTCACCGGCCTCCGGTACCCGATAGGGAACCGCCGCCGCGCGGATCTTCCCCTTCGCGCGCACCAGGCGCTGCGCCATCGTGGCCGTCGGCACCAGGAACGCGCGCGCCACTTCTTCGGTGGTCAGACCGCACAGCGTGCGCAGCGTCAGTGCCACCTGCGCTTCAGCGGAAAGCGCGGGGTGGCAGCAGGTGAAGATCAGTCGCAGCCGCTCATCCGGCACTGCATCCTCGTCGTCCAGCACATCCGGCGCTCGCGATGGCGTCGCCATGGCCTCGGCAATGGCCACGCGCTTGTCCTCGAACCGTGTGCGCCGGCGCAATCGGTCCAGCGCCCTGTGCCGTGCGGTGCTGTAGAGCCATCCCACCGGGTTGCGGGGCGCCGCACCGTTCCACTCCACGACCGCTGCCGCAAACGCATCCTGCAGCGCGTCCTCGGCGACATCGAAGTCGCCGAGGACGCGGATGAGCGCCGAGAGGAGATGTCCCCACTCCACCCGGTAGAGCTCATCGATGGATGTCACGAGAACGTCATGATGGGTCGCACCTCGATCGAACCGGCCTTTGCGCCGGGAATTTTCGCGGCCATGGCGATTGCCTCGTCCAGGTCACGCGCGTCCACCAGGTAGAAGCCGCCCAGCTGCTCCTTGGTTTCGGCGAACGGCCCGTCCGTGCTCAGCCGCTTGCCGTTCCGCACACGCACGGTCGTCGCCGTGGTGGTTGGCTGCAATGCCTTACCGGCGTTGATCGAGGCGGCGAACTCCTTGCCGAACGCAAGATAGCCGGCCATTTCGTTCTCCTGCTCCGGCTGTGGCATGTTCGACCACCGCTTCTCGTCCTCATAGATGAGCAACAGGTATTGCATGGTGCGACCCTCTCGATCCGGGGTGAGTGATGGGTCCTGTCGCCCGCGGCGTGTTCGGCCGCGTCGGCGCACAGGAGTGACCTTCCTGCCTGATGGAGGCGAACGGCGGACGGTGAATTCGACAGCTCCGGATCATGAGCTCCGGATCAGGCCGGCGGCCACATCCCCAGCAACCGCCGCACCACGATGATCTGCCCCACGTGGTATGACGTATGGTCAATCGCCACCAGGATCGTCCGCAGGTACGTCTGCCCATTGCCCCACGGAATCTTCGCCGTGAGGTCAAGTCCCTTTTTCGTCATGAGGCGCTGCAGTCGTTTCGCGTCCTCCCGCACGGCCGCGAGGGATTCGTTCCATGCCCTCGCCGAACGTGGTTCGGGCGACGACGGCCAGTAATCGGCCGGCCACGTCGGAGCGCTGTACTCGCGGTTCGTCATGAACTCGAGCAGGTCGGCCTGCGCGAGCCGGATGTGTTCCACCAGCTCCCACGATGAATGCGGGAATCGCGCCGGCCGCTTTCCTCGCAGCGCGGCCGGAAGACCGGCCACGGCATCGTCGAACGTGGCGTGCGCCTCGCGCCAATCCAGTGCCGAGGCGACGATGCGCCGCCATGTTTCTCGATTCGTATGGGGCATGGGATTCTCCTCGTGAAAACCGGCGCGTGACGCTGCAGCGCGCGTGGTGGCCCGGATCGTCCTCAGGACAGGCGCAGCGTGGAGCCCGCATCGAAAAAGTGAAGATGCTCCTGCGTCGGTTCCACGATCAGTGCGCTGCCAAGCGGCGGGAGCGGCCGCGGCGGCACGCGTGCCGTGAGATCGTGCGCGCCGGCGCGCAGCGAGAGATACAATTCGCTCCCCATGGGTTCCACCAGCTCGAGCCGGGTGTCGAGGCCGCGCGCGTCGCCGTCGTCCACGATGCGGAGATGCTCGGGTCGAATGCCCAGCACCAGCGGGGCGCCCTCATGGCCGCGCAGCGTGGTGCCCCAGGCATCCGCGACAGGCAGCACCAGCGCGCCATCGTTCGAACGGAACTCGAGCCCGCCGTTCCGCACGACAGTCCCCTCGATGAGGTTCATGGGCGGACTGCCAATGAACGCCGCCACGAAGGTGTTGCGCGGACGATCGTACAGCTCCAGCGGCGCGCCGACCTGTTGCACCCGTCCGGTGCTCATCACGACGATCCGGTCACCGAGCGTCATGGCTTCAACCTGGTCGTGCGTCACGTACACCATGGTGGCGCTGAGCTGGCGATGCAGTCGTGCGATCTCGCGGCGCATCTGTACGCGCAGCTTGGCATCGAGATTCGAGAGCGGTTCATCGAAGAGGAAGACCTGCGGATGCCGCACGATGGCGCGACCGAGCGCCACGCGCTGCCGCTGCCCGCCCGACATTTGCCGTGGCCGCCGTGTGAGCAGATCCTCGATGCCCAGGATCACCGCGGCTTCGCGCACCCGCGCATCGATTTCCGGGCGTGACAGCTTCCGGAGTACCAGCGCGAACGCCATGTTCTCCTGGGCAGTCATGTGCGGATACAACGCGTAATTCTGAAAGACCATGGCCACGTCGCGCTGTTTGGGCGGCAGGTCGTTCACCACCCGGTCACCGATGCGCAGCTCGCCGGCCGTGACGGACTCGAGGCCGGCAATCATGCGGAGCGTCGTGGTCTTGCCGCATCCGGACGGTCCCACGAGCACGAGGAACTCGCCGTCGGCGATGTCGAGATCCATGTCATGAACGGCGACCTGAATCCGGCTCCCTTCGCCATATATTTTCCGCACACCTCGCAGCGACACGCTAGCCATGGACCTCGCTCCCGCGCACATGAACGACCCCGTTCCACCCACTGGCCGCTTTCCCGAAGGCTTCCTCTGGGGAGCCGCCACGTCCGCCTATCAGATCGAAGGTTCGCCGCTCGCCGACGGTGCGGGACCGAGCATCTGGCATCGCTTCTCGCACTCCCCGGGGCGCACCGCGAATGGCGAGACGGGTGACGTCGCCACCGATCATTATCACCGCTGGCCAGACGATGTGCAGCTCATGCGCCAGCTCGGCCTGGGCGCCTATCGGTTCAGCATTTCCTGGAGCCGCATCCTCCCGCTCGGAACGGGAACGGTCAATCGCGCCGGACTCGCGTTCTACGACCGGCTGGTGGACGCGCTGCTCGCCGCCGGCATCCAGCCCATGGCCACGCTCTATCACTGGGATCTCCCGGCTGCGCTCGATGATCGCGGGGGCTGGCTCAATCCCGACGTCGCCGAGTGGTTCGCCGAGTATACCACTGTGATGGCGCGCGCGCTCGATGACCGCGTCACGATGTGGACCACGTTGAACGAGCCCTGGGTGGTGGCCGACGGCGGATACCTCTTCGGCGCGCTCGCGCCCGGGCACCGCAATGTCTTCGAGGCGCCGATCGCGTCGCACAACCTGCTGCGGGCGCACGGCCGCGCGGTGCAGGCGTATCGCGCCGCGGGACATCACAAGATTGGCCTTGTCGTGAATCTTGAGCCCAAGTACGCTGCATCGGACGCTGCGGACGATGCAGCCACGGTGCGCCGCGCCGATGCGTACATGAACCGCCACTATCTCGACCCCGTGCTCCTGGGCTCCTATCCCGAGGAGCTGCGCGATGTGTTCGGCGAGGCGTGGCGCGAGCCCGCGGCCGCCGACATGGATCTCATTCGCCAGCCAATCGATTTCCTGGGCGTGAACTACTACACGCGCGGCGTGACGTGCGACGCGCCCGACGTGCTGCCGGTCCGCGCGCGACGCATCGCGCAGCAGCAGCACGTCCATACGGACACCGGGTGGGAGGTCTATCCGGCCGCGCTCACGCGCGTCCTGTGCTGGGTGAAGGAGCGGTACGGCGACATCCCGCTCTACATCACGGAAAACGGCGCGGCATTCTACGATCCGCCGCATGCGATTGATGGACGTGTGGAGGACCCGCTGCGCATCTGGTACCTGCGCGAGCATCTGCTGGCCGCCCGCGAGGCAATCCGCGCGGGCGTGGATCTGCGCGGCTACTTCGTCTGGTCGCTGTTCGACAACTACGAGTGGAGTCTTGGCTTCTCCAAGCGGTTCGGCATCGTCCACGTGAACTATCAGACCCTGGCGCGTACGCCCAAGGCCAGCGCCCGCTGGTACGCGAACGTCATTCGCACGAATGGTGGGGCGCTGGCGTCGCCGCCCGCCACGCCGCGCTGACGCGACTGCATGGGCGCGGCTCAATAGCGGAGGACCACGGTGGCGGGCAGATGGCGGATCATGATCTCGCCGGTCGCGCTCGGGGCCGTTCGCTGTCCATTCACCACCGCGTCGCGCACCGCGCGATCGTACGGCGACACCAGCACGATGCCGCCGCGCGGTATGCTCAGTCGCCCGGCCAGGCGCACGTGCACCACGCGGCCGTCACCATGCATTCGCATGTCGAGGGTACCGTGCGGTGTGCGCAGGCCGCGCACGACGACGCCGGGAGCCGCGTCCACCCACGCCGCGGTGACTCCGGCGCCGACCACCAGCGCGCTGTCCTGCTCGCGATCATACGCGAACATGTCCAGCACGGAGCGAACGAAATCGGAGCCGATCCACGTGTGCGGCATGTCGCCAATGAACTTCGGCGTGCGCGGAACCCGCCAGACCACCTCGGCCCACTCGTTCCACGGCGCCGGACGGCGGTCAGCGAGAAATTGCGCGAGCAACCGCTGCGCCCGGTCGCGCCAGCCCAGTCGCACGAAAGTTCCGACGGTACGCAGCTCGTATGGCGTGTACGCGTCCCACGTGGTGCTGTCCGGACGGCGGCTCGCCGCCTGCCAGTAGCGTTCGAACGTCCGGCGCAGCGCGGGCTCGGGGAGATGCGCCAGCTCACCAGTGGGCGCCACCGCGATCGTGGTTGACGTGGCGTCGAAATCGCCGAGTTCCACGCTGCCGGGAATGTAGTCAATGCGGTGTGCGGCCATCGCGAGCTGAATGGACGCGAGAATGTCCCGCCGGAAGTCATCACGCGTGGTCGCGATGCGCTGCGCGTCATCAGTATGGCCGAGTACGGCGGCCGCATCGGCCGCGTCCTTGAAGCCGCGCAACACGAAAAAGTCGTCCCAGTACGAGTGCATGGGCTTCGCCGAATAGCCTTCGTGGCTGATGGACTGCGGCAGGAGCCCGTGGTAGGCGCGCGGGTCGCCCCCGTCATACTCCGGTGTCAGCCGCTCGGCGCGCAGCGTGTCCATGTACGCGACGGCGCTCGCAACATGCGGCCACATGCCGGTGAGAAAGTTCCGGTCGTGGGTGTAGCGGTAGTACTCCATGATGAGGAAGATCAGTTCACCATTGCTGTCGTTCTCCGGCACGGGGTCCGCGCCGCGCGCATCCACGCAGCAGGGCACCTTCCCGCTGGAATATTGATATGGCGCATACCACCGGGCGAAGGCACGCACGGCATCGGCATGCCCCAGGCGAAGCAGTGCGTTCGAAATGAGCGCGCCGTCGCGAATCCACGAACGCGAGTACGCGCGCGTGCCGGGCTGGATGCGCGGCCCCACACGGCTGATGAGCATGTACGCGAGCGTCGTGCGCAGCGTGCGCACGATATCCATGTCCGCGGGTGGCAGCTGGATGTCCACGCGGCCGAGTGTGGCCGCCCAGCGCGCTTCCACGGCGCGCAGCCGCCGCTCCACGCCCGCCGAGTCGCGCGACATGGCGGCGGGAGCATCCTGGCGCGCGCGCGTCGTGTCAGCGGGCGGGAATGGCAGCGCGATCGCGACATCGCGGCTGCCGTGCGGCGGAATCGTGAGCGCGAAGGCGAGCACTCCGGCCGCCCGTCCAGCGGAATCGCGTGCGCTCGTCGCCGGCGGCACGCGTCCCAAGCGCAGCCGCCAGGCTATCCCTCCCGCGTCAAAGGTCGCCGCGCCAAACGCGGATGGGTGCGTGATGGGAATGACTTGCCGAGTCCCGTTCACGATCACGCGCTCGCCCTCGCGCAGGATGCTACGGATGGGCGCCACGCCGCCAGGCACGTTCAGAAACTGCCAGGGCGGATTCACCTGGAAGGGACGGATCGCGAGGAAGAGGGTGATGCGCGTGCTGGTCGCGGCGCCATTGCGCACGCGGTAGCGGGCGAAGAGCGTGGTCGTATCGGCCGAACCATCCGCGAACGCGGTCGTGGTGAGCGTGAGATCGCCGGCGGTCCAGCGTACCGACGGCACGGGGAGATCGCCGCGCGCGAGCGATTGTCGCGGCGCGCCGTCTGCCCAGGTGATGAGCCGCCCGTTTGCAAAGAGAAACGGCTCCACGGAAAAGCTCCCCTTGTCACTCTCCAGCATGCCGTCTTCGCTGAGCAGTCCGTTGTGCAGCCCGCCGCTCACCCCCACCAGCGTCCAGTACGATTGCTCGTTGGTGAAGTAGCGCGGGTAGCTCCCCCGCGGACTGTCCGCTGCCACGTGGCGGAAGAGCGCGTTGGCGGAATCCGCCCAGCCCGTCGGTTCGATGCGCACCTCGCGCACGCCGTACCCCGCTGCGCTCGCGCCGCGCTGCATGACGATCCGCAGCCACCGCGATGCTGCATTCGGCAGCGGAATGTACGCGCGACGTCCCGTGCCGCCGTGCACCGCATGCGCCGTCACCCAGTGGCTGCCATCGGACGACGTGTCCACGGTGAATTCGCTCGCGTGCGCGCCCGGAACCCAGTCGATCGTGAGGCCACCGAACTCGCGCTCCTCGCGGAAGTCCATCGCGAGCCACTGGCGTTTCCCCGCGGCGCTGCGCCATGCGGTGGTGGAGTCATCGTCGGCTGCCTGCATGGCCTCGTGCGCACGGAGCGCGGACGACGCGCTGACCGCTGGCGTGAGCGTGTAGGGGCGTTCCGGCGGAAGTGGCCGGAAGGTGAGATCATCGATCCACACCGTTCCCTTCCCTCCCGTGCCGGCGGTGACGACGATTTCAATGGCCGCCACACGGTGCAGCGTCCCGCCGCCCACGGGACCCCAGGCGAATCCGATGTCACGCGCCCGATACCGGACCGGCGTCCACGCCGAGCTGAAGGCAAAGTTCAGCGCATCGTGCCACCACACGTTGTCGCCGGTGGAATCAATGAGCTTGAACTCGAGGTTCTCCGGCGGGGCGCTGCCGCGAACCTGAAAGGCGAACTCGTAGTTGTCCGGGAGCGGAATGGCGAACGTCTTGCGCGCAATGGCGTAGCCCGCCCCGCCATGGAAGTCGAAGTCGAGCCGCATGGCACCGCCCGTTCGGCCGCTGTCGCGGCTGATGCGGAGCGACACCCCATCGGACGGATGCGCCGTCCAGCCGGACACGCTCTCGAAGCTGTCCAGTACCCGCGATGCGGCCTGTGCCGCTACGACGTGCACCCCCATGCATCCGGCCAGGACCGCCAGCGCCAGCGCGCGCCCAACCGTCATCCCTTCACGCTTCCCGCCATGATTCCCTGCACGTAGTAGCGCTGGAGCGCGAGGAACACGATGAGCACCGGCAGCACGGTCACCACCGAGCCCGCCATCATGAGCTCCGTATCCAGAATGTGTTCTCCCGACAGGCTTGCCAGCGCTACGGGCAGCGTGAATTTCGACTGGTCGCTCAGCACGATGAGGGGCCACATGAAGTCGTTCCACGTGGTGAGGAACGTCCAGATGGCCAGCGTGGCGAGAATGGGAACAATGACGGGCACCACCACGGACCAGTAGATGCGGAACTCTCCCGCTCCGTCTATGCGCGCGGCGTCGAGCAGGTCCTCCGGAATGTCGATGGCGTACTGCCGAATGAGGAAGATGCCGAAGATGCTCGCCAGTGATGGAATGATCACGCCCCAGTACGTGTTGATGAGACCCATCTCCTTGAACATCAGGAAGAGCGGCAGCATGGCGACCTGCACGGGGACGACGAGACCCAGCGTGAGCCACCGGAACAGCCTGTCGCGCCCGCGAAAGCGCAGCTTCGCGAAGGCGTATCCCGCCATGGAATTCACGAGCAGCGACACGGCGGTCACGGTGCCCGCGATGATCGCGCTGTTCAGCACGAACCGCCCCATGGCCAATCGCGTGAAGATCTCGCGATAGTGCACCAGCGTGGGATGGCTCGGCAGCAGCCGCGGCGGATAGCTGTTGGCCGCGCCGGTGGGCATGAGCGACGCCGATACCATCCAGACGAGCGGCAGCAGCGCCAGCACGGCGCCGGCGACCAGCAGCAGATAGACCAGCACGCGCGCGCCGTGCGCGCGGAGCCGTCCCGGCCGTGCACCGCTCACGCGCGCCTCCGCTCCAGCCGGAGCTGCACCAGCGTCCAGGCGAGAATGATGAGCAGGAGCACGAACGCGATGGCGGCGGCATTCCCCATGCGCCACCAGCGAAATCCTTCCGTGTACATGAACAGCACCAGGCTGGTGGTCGCCTTGAGCGGCCCACCCTGCGTCATGACGTAGGGTTCGGCGAAGAGCTGGAAGTAGCCGATCATCGTCACCACGCCAACGAAGAAGAACGTTGGCGCCAGCATGGGGAGCGTCACATTGCGAAACTGGCGCACGGCTCCCGCCCCATCGATCCGCGCCGCCTCATACAACTCCTCGGGCACGCTCTGCAGTCCCGCGATGAAGATCAGCATGTTGTAGCCGAAGTTCTTCCACACGGCGAGCAGGATGATCGCGGGCATTGCCCAGCGCGGATCACCCAGCCAGTCGACCGGCCCCAGGCCGAACCAGCCGAGCATGTAGTTGAGCAACCCGTATTGCGGGTGGTAGAGGTAGCGCCACACGATGGCCACCGCCACCAGCGTCGTCACGAATGGCACGAAGTAGATCGTGCGAAACAGCCCCTTGAACCGCACGGCCCGCGCGTTCACGAGCAGCGCCGCGCCGAGCGACACGATCACGGTGAGCGGCCCGCCCACCAGCGCGAAATAGAAGGTGTTCTTCACGGCAGTCCAGAACACCGGATTCGCGAACAGCGCCGTATAGTTGTGCAACCCGACAATGCGCGCGTTCGCGAGATTGCCAATGGCGTAGATGTCGAAATCGGTGAAGCTGAGCAGGAACGCGGCCAGCACGGGCAGCAGGAAGAACAGCGCGATGAGCGCGACGGCAGGCAGGATGAACAGCCGCGCCGCCCGGGAGCGCTCCGCTTCGAACGTCATGCTATTGCGCTGCCGCCGAACGTGCGGAGTCCGCCAGGCGGGATGAATCCCGCGCCATCAACCAGCGTCGCTTGTCGAGAATGACGTTCACATCCCGATCCAGCGTGGCGAGCGCACGCGACACCGGAACGCCGCCCCGGATCGCCGCTTCGGACTGATCGATGACCTTGCTCGTGATATCCTCCCATTCGGGTACCTTGGGCGTGGCCCGCACGCGGTGGAGCTGCACCCAGAAGGCGTGGGCATACACATCCGTCTCGAGCCCGGATGCATGCCAGGCATCCTCGCGCGACGGGAGATCACCACTCAACTGGTAGAACTTCAACTGCTGCGCCGGCTGCGACAGAAACTCAATGAACGACCAGGCCAGCGCCTGGTGCGGCGAGGTGCGGAAGATCACGAAGCTCGATCCGCCGGCGAGCGAGACGCCCGACGAGTCGCCGGTAGGCCCGGGCAGCGGCGCAGTGGCCCACTTCCCCTGCATGGAATCCGGAAGGCGGCGCTTGAACTCGCCGATGTTCCATGGGCCGGTAATCCACATGGCGTAGGTCCCGCGCGTGAATTCCTGATAGATGTTCGCGACGTCGTTGTAGCCCGCCACCGGCGCGAGGCCGCTGCGGTACAGATCGAGATAGAACGTGAATGCGCGCCGGAACGACGAATCGGAAAAGGCCCCGTAGCGTCCATCGTCCGCGAGAAGTGGTGAGCCCTCCTGCATCCCGAAAATCACGGGCTGGTTCCACTCGTTCGTGGGGAGGAAGATGGCGTACTGGCGCGGACCTGCCCGGCTCCGGATGGCTTCCATCGCTCGACGCCACCCTTCCCAGGTGCCGGGCATGCTGTCGTAGCCCGCGCGCGCCAGAATGTCCTTGCGATAGAAGAGCAGCCGCGTGTCCACATACCAGGGAACGGCGTACAATACGCCGTGGATTTCGTTCGTGGCCCAGATGCCGGGGAAGTATGCGGCTGAATCCACCACCGTCGAGTGCGTGGTGAACGAGTCGAGTGGTGTCAGCGCGCCAATGGCGACGAACTCCGGAACCCAGGTATTGCCCAGTTGCGCCATGTCAGGCATCGCATCGCCAACATAGGCCGTGATCAGCTTCTCGTGCGCCGCGGTCCAGGGAATTTGCTGCACCTCCACGGTGACACCGGGGTGCAGATGCTCGAAATCGCGGGCGAGCGTGCGCACCGCATCCGCTTCGGCGCCCAGGGCCCAGAACCGAATCGTCATCGCACCCGCGCCCTGCGCACTGTGGCAGCCGCCCAGCAGCGCGGCAGCGGCAAACGCAACGACTGCCGCAAGTGGCGCGTGCGTTGCACGCGCCCCGTGCCGGGCAGACGCGTGGCTCACGGTGATGTCCGCGCTGCGGCGGCGAGCCATCCCCCCGTGAAGCCGGCTCGTCGCAGTCCGTTGATGATGTATGGACTGCGCCGCATGTAGCGCCACACCAGCTCGCTGCGGTAGTTCTCGATCATGGCGAGAATGGGACCCTCATCAATGCCGAGATAATCCACGTCGACCCAGCCCACTCCCGGCACCATCCGGCCGGCTGGAGGAGCGGCATCGGCGGGAAGAGTCAGATTGAAGGCATCGAGAAACCCATAGGTCGAGAATAGCGCGCCGCCAAATCCGCGCCGCATCGCCCGGAGCGCAGGAATCGTGATGTCCGGCGCGAAGGGCACCGAACCGCCCGCGGCGGTGGGTGTGATCGTGCCGTCATCGCGAACTTCGGTGAAGTCCGTGCCGCGGGCGGCATAGCCAAGGAAGGTACGGGAGCGGCCGGCGATCGTGCGCGTGAAATCGCCTGGTCCATCTGACGCCGAGAGTCCCCACAGCGTGTCGGAATAGCCGATCCAGCCATCGGGGTTGGCGCGCGCGTACGCCTGCTGCGCGTATGTGGCGCGCCGGGAATTCTCGAAGTAATCCATGCCGCGCGCACGCATGTACGCATCCCGGATCCCGCGGAAGTCAATCCAGAGCTGCGAATACTGGTGGCCGAACATCGGCGCGAAGCCCACGTGCGACTGCCCGTACCATGTGCCCCACCGGTAGCTGCCTGTCCACGCCGTCCACGCGCTGTCCGCTATGGGGTGCGTGGGGGACCCGAGCGCGAGCACGTAGAGGAGCATGGCTTCATCGTAGCCGCGCCAGTCGTACGTATGGAATCCGTCCTCGGGCGTCCATCCCATGGAGACCAGCGGCGCGCGCGGCTGGATCCACTGCCAGTTCACGCGCCGGTAGATCGAATCGGCGTAGGCCCGAATCGCCGCTTCATCCGCATCGGGCGCGCCAAAGTACTGCTGACAGAAGAGCACACCGCCCAGGAGCAGCGCCGTGTCGATCGTGGACAGCTCCACCGTCTGGTAGCGCGCGCCGCTCCGCATGTCCAGGAAGTGATAGTAGAAGCCCTGATACCCCGTCATGCCGTTCGCGGCCGTTCCCTCTGGCGCCTGCCAGAGGAAACGGAGCGTGACGAGCACGCGCGCGCGCGCCTGGTAGCGCGAGATCCACCCGCGTTCGACGCCAATCGGATAGGCGGTGAGGCCGAAGCCCACGGCGGCTATGCTCGAGAACGACGGCGTGGGATAGCGGTCCGGCACGAGCCCGTTGACCGGATTCGTGGTGGCCCAGAAGTACTCGAACGTGCGCTGTTCCACCGTGTCCAGGAACGCTACTGTGGCCGGCGCCGGTGGGGCCGGCACGGGCGGCACGCCGGTTGGCGCGTGCGTCGCGCAGGCCGCAGCGCCGAACACCGCGGCCATGAGGAGTATCGCGTGGAGCGATGCGCGCCGGCGTGCGCCAGAAAGACGCAGCCTGTCCGTCAGAGTCATGGTACCCAACCGGTGCGGCGTGGGGCGCTGGCCCAGAGCCAGCGCCCCGAGCGATCAGAATCCGTACTGCACGCCAATCTGCACGCGACGCTGGTCGCTGATGAAGCACCCGCCCTTGCCCCAGTGAGGATTCAGCACGACGGTGCCGGGCGTTGAACCGGGATTCGCGTAGGTCTCGTCGAAGCACCCGTAGTTGTTCGTGTTGAAGGCGTTGAACAGTGACGCCGTCACCGCGGCCTCCTGCCCGTTGAAGTTCAGGAAATTCTTGGCCAGCCGAATGTCCACGTTCTTGAACCAGTCGGACCGCGCGACGCCCACGAGCACCCGTTGATTCCCGCCGGGCGGATTGGGCAGCGGCACGAACTGGAGCTTGTGAATCGGCGTGCCCGACGACAGTTGCGCGAGGCCGCTGAACTGCAGCCCCCACACCCATGGCACATCGGTGATCCAGTTGAAGACGAACTGATGCCGACGATCATCGGCCAGCGGATGCCGCTTGTTCAGCGGCCCGGCCGTGACCTGCGGGAAGCTGAAGAGGTCTCCACCTTCCGCTTCGGCCTTGGACAGCGTGTAGGCGAGCCCCGCGCCCCAGCCGTACGAGCCGACGCGATGATAGGGACGCTGAATCTGGACGAGCAGCGCGTTGTACCAGGTGTGGACGCTGTTGTTGCCAACCAGCACGTTCTGGTACGCCGGCACGTTGTGCGTGAGACAGCAGTCGTCCGTGTTCGGATTGAGCGCGACGTTGGCCCAGTCGAAGCTGAAGCCGTCGTAGCCCCGTGTGCCGTTGTACGTCAGCGAGCTGTTCCAGCTCCCGAAGTCATGCCGCACCCCCACGGACCACTGGTTCGACTTGGGCGGCTTGAGATCGTTGGGAATGAGAAAGACTTCCTGCGGCGGCGAGATCTGGTTGATCAGCGTCTTGAGCCCCGCCGCGCTGAAGTACGAGGTATCCCACGCCACCGTACCGGGCCCTGGCGACGGACTGCCCGGCGCGATGAAGTTGATCGTGTAGTTCGGATGCTGGCGACGATACGTCTCATCGAGCGTGGCGTTGAAGTTCAGGCGGTCATAGAACACGCCGAAACTGGCGAACACCACGGTGCGACTGTTCTCATCCAGCGCATACGAGGCGCCAAGACGCGGCTGAATCGCGCCCAGAAAGAGATGCCGATCCGTGCCGTCGGTGAAGTATCGGGCAGGATCGACGTTCACGAACAATGAATCGCGATAGAGCGTGAGCGAATCACGCACGTTCTGCGGCGTGACATAGTTGCGATTGAACATGCCCGTCTCGACGTCCCAGCGCACGCCGGCGTTGATGGTCAGGCGCCGCGTCGGGCTCCAGTCATCCTGCGCATAGACCCCGAACTGCCCGTTGTTCTGCGTGATGTCGCCGTCGCCGAATCCGATCTGCGCCTGAACGGGATACTGGAACCCGTTATCCGCGGTGTACACGAACTTGGGATTCTCATTGAGCTGCTTGTTCATGTCATAGTGGGCGTGATCGTAGTTCGCGCCGATCTTGATCACGTGCGAGCCGGCCCACTGCAGTCCGGTGTACGTCCAGTCGTCGCGCAGCGACAGCCGGTTCTGCGTTAGCGCCTGTGCGGCATCGTCACCGCCAATCCAGTAATTGCCGAACGACACCTGGATCGGCGTCGTGAAATCGATCGGATCCTGATTCCAGAGATAATGCTGGTAGCTCAGCAGCGCCTCGTTGGTCCAGCTGCCGCCGAAATACGTGTGCTTTGCGGTGCCGGTGTAGACGTTGTTCCGGTGGTTCTCGCCGCCGTCATACACGCGCCAGACGTCGCCGAACTGTCCGCCGCAGCCGCGCGTATCCACCTCGTGCCGGATGTCGCCCGTCACCTCGAGCTGCTGCTTCTGATCCGGAACGTAGGTGAGCTTGGCAAAGCCGAGGTTCTCGCGGAACGGCGAATTGTGCGTGGTGTTGTTCTGTGCCTGGACCGCCGGCGGATACTGGCTCACGTCGCCCCCAAAGACCGTCGTGCCGTTCCGGTCCTGGAAGTTCCCCTCGTACGATCCGAAGAAGAACAGCTTGTCCTTGACCAGCGGGCCGCCCCCGCTCAGGCCGAAGAGGTAGCGCTGATAGTCCGGCTTGCTCTGGCCCGCGGCCCGCGAAAACGAATCGAGTGCGACGAAGTGTTCGTTCTGCAGGTCGGCAAAGAGATTGCCCTGCCAGGTGTTGCTGCCCGACTTCGTGACCGCGGTGATGATCGCGCTCGCGGACTTCTGGTATTCCGCCTTGAAGTTGTTCGTGATGATGCGGAATTCCTGGATGGCGTTGCGCGGGAACGGATTGCCTCGACTGGCATCCTGACCCGCTACGCCACCGGTGATGATGTCGTTCTTGTAGCTCGCGCCGTCGATGAAGACGTTGATCTGTTCGGCCGGCTCCGCCCCGGCGGCGAACGTCTTCCCCGTGCCATTGAGACGGTCCGGTGACACCCGCGTACCCGGCGCGAGCGTTGCGAGGTCGAGGAAGTTGCGGCTGCTCGTGGGCAGGTCGTTCACCTGCTGCTGCGAGACGTTGGTGGCCACTTCCGTGGAATGCGACACGGCCGGTGTCGCCGCCACGATCGTGACCGCCTGCAGCGCGACCGCGGTGTCGGCGAGCTGCAGATTCAACGTCACGTCCTGCCCCACGCCGACCTGCACGGTGGCGGTCCTGGGGACGGAGCCAATGCGATGCGCCAATACGGTGTACCGGCCCGGATTGAGTCCGGCCACAACGTAGAATCCGCGGGGATTCGTGCGCGCCGCGCGCAGCACGCTCGTGCTGCTGTCCCGCGCTTCAACCGAGACATCCGCCAGCGCCGCGCCCGCGGTGTTGGTGACGTAGCCCCGGATACTGCCAGTAGTCGTTTGCGCGGCCGCGACGCCGTGAACGGTGGCCAGCGCACCGGCGATCGCGACCATGCGGGCGAGTCGCCGGACCGGACGATTGATTCTCATGGTGCATGCCTCCGAAACGGACGTATGTGGCGGGCGTTCCCTCGGATGGAAACAGCTCGGCCGAAGCTCACGCCGGAGCGCTCGCGCTGGAGCCGCGAACGACGAGCGTGCAGGACACCACTTCCTGTCGATGGACATGTTCCGGTACCTCGCGCATGTGACTGAGCAGCCGCTCGGTGGCCAGCGCGCCGAGCGCGCTGATGTCCACGTGAACCGTCGTCAGCGGCGGATTCATGTATTGGGCCATTGGGATGTCATCAAAGCCGGCGACCGAGATGTCCTCGGGCACACGCAGACTGCCCGCACGCAGTGCGCTCAGCGCGCCAATCGCCATGGAGTCGTTAGCCGCGAATATCGCGGTGGGACGGCGCGGGGCCTCCAGCAATGTCGCGGCAGCGCGGAACCCCGACGCCTCGCTGAAGTCACCAGTGATCTCGAGCGCATATTCGCCCGCAATGCCGGCCTCGCACACGACCTCGCGAAAGCCGCGGCGGCGCTCCACCGAGTCGTAGTTGCGCTCCCGGCCGCTGATCATGGCGATGCGCCGGTGTCCGAGCTCGATCAGGTGTTGCACGATCGCCCTGGCACCGTCGAGGTTGTTGATCACGATCGAGTCGTATCGGTCCGCTTCTGCCGGACAGTTGAGCAGCACGACAGGAAAGCGGTCCGTGAATTCATGCACCGCCGCGCGCGCATCGAGATCGGGTGACATGACGAGCAGGCCATCCACGCGGCCGCGCATGGCGCGAAACGCGGCTACAATCTCACGCGACTCGTCGTGGGAGCTCGACACCAGCAGATGGTAGCCCCCGCGCTGCGCCGCCTGGTCAACGCCCCTGATCACCTCCGAGAAGAACTCGCCGTACAGATCGGGGAGGAGAACGCCGATGGTCGAGGTGCGATTGGTGATGAGACTGCGCGCGGCGCCGTGCGGCGTATATCCAAGCCGGGCGGCGATGTCGAGGACGTGGCGCCGCGTGTCATCGGTCACGGCTGCGCTCCCGTTGCAGGCACGGGACACCGTGGCGACCGACACGCCGGCTTCGCGTGCAACGTCCTTGATGGTCACCATGAGCGCGCTCCGCGGAGTCGGAGGAGTCTCGAACTGGTCAGCGCAGGCGGCGGCGTCCGCCATGTAAACGTTTACAGAAATCGCTTACATTTCCGGAATTGTCAAGAGTCGCTACGCCCAGGTCAGGGAATTTGCAGGACCGAATGCCCCGGCGATGGACCTCGCGTCACCGGAGGCAACGACCCACCGGGAAGTATCGGCTCGCTTGGGGCGCCGGGCATCGGGCGTCGGGTATCGGGCATCGGTGCACCGGCTGAGGCCGCCACCGCTCAGTACTTCCCCAGATACTCGTCCAGCTCCCACTGGCTGACCTGCGAGATGTACTCCCGCCACTCGAGCCGCTTGGCCGCCAGGAAGTTGGCCGTGATGTGCGCGCCGAGCGCGTCGCGCACGACTTTGTCCTTCTCGAGCTCGGCGCACGCTTCGTTGAGATCCCCGGGCAGATCATCAATCCGCAGCCGCCGCTTCTCCCGGTGCGACATCTCGAAAATGTTCGTGTCCACCGGCTCGCGATGGTCGGCCTTCGTCTCGAGGCCATCCAGCCCCGCGGCCAGCATCACCGTGAGCGCCAGGTAGGGGTTGGCGCTCGGATCCGGCATGCGCAGCTCCACACGCGTGCCCGTCTTGCGGCGCTCCGGCACGCGGATGAGCGGCGACCGGTTGTGCATGGACCAGGCGACGTTCACCGGCGCTTCGAACCCGGGCACCAGCCGCTTGTACGAATTCACCAGCGGGTTGGTGATCGCGCAGAAGCCGCGCGCGTGACGCAGCAGGCCGCCAATGTAGTACAGCGCGATCTTGCTCAGTTGCCACTGCGCCCTGGCATCGTAGAACGCATTGTCCACGCTGCGAAACAGCGACTGATGCGTGTGCATGCCGCTGCCATTCTGCCCGTACACGGGCTTGGGCATGAAGCTCGCCACCAACCCGAATGTCTGCGCCACGTACTTCACGACGAACCGGAACGTCGCGATGTGGTCCGCCGTCGTGAGTGCGTCGGCATAGCGGAAGTCGATCTCGTGCTGGCCGTTGGCGACTTCGTGATGGGCCGCTTCCACCTCGAATCCCATCTGCTCGAGCACATCCACGATCGCCCGCCGCGCATCCTCGCCGAGGTCCACCGGCGCGAGATCGAAGTAGCCGCCCACGTCGTGCGTCTCCGTGGACGGCCCGCCATCTACCGGCTGCTTGAACATGAAGAACTCGGCTTCCATCCCCGCGTTCATCGTGAAGCCGAGCTTCGCGGCGCGCGCGATCTGCCGCTTGAGCGCAGCGCGCGGATCGCCGGAAAATGGCGTCCCATCGGGCAGGTTGATGTCACAGATCACGCGCGCGACGCGATTCTCCGTGCTCCCCCACGGGAACACGCGGAACGTATCCAGGTCCGGCACGAGCAGCATGTCCGATTCCTCGATGCGCACGAACCCCTCAATGGAGGAACCATCGAACATGATGTCGCCGGAGAGCGCCTTCTCGAACTGCGTCGCCGGCACTTCCACGTTCTTGTTGACGCCCAGGATGTCCGTGAACTGGAGCCGCAAAAAGCGAACGTTGTTCCTGGCCGCGAGCGCGATGATGTCCTGCTTCGTGGCGCCCGTCGTGCTCGGCACGATGGCGCGAGTCCTGGTCTGCACCATGGTGATGGTCGCTGAGGAAACGAGAGGGGAGCGCGTGGCCGGAAGCTAGGAGGGGAATGGGCATCGGGCCACTCCCTGCCCCGCCACCCTTCCCTTGGGAATCGGCAATCTTCCACCACCCCGCCACCCCGCCCTTGGGAATCGGCAATCGGGAATGGGGAATCGTGGGAATGGGGAATGGGGAGGCCGATTCCCTGATCTTGATCAAATCGAGGGGCGGCGGGAGGGGGCGGATTGCCTTACCGATTCCCCATTCCCGATTGCCGATTCCCAGGGGCGGGGCAGCAGGGCGTGGAGCGATTGCCGATCGCGCCGATGGCCGTATCAGAATTTTTGTGTGTGAGGGTGGTGCATTAGGTATACCGCGGCTCGGGGTGAAAGCGATCGGGGAACAGAATCGCGAAGTGGACGAGGGCTGCGTGCCAAGCGGGCGCGGGATGCCAGCGTTTCTTGATGT
>DATNDS010000157.1:0-49097 GCA_035553215.1 Gemmatimonadaceae bacterium | reverse complement strand
GGAATCGGCAATCGGGAATGGGGAACCGTGGGAATGGGGAATGATGAAGCGGGGAGGCGGCGGTGAAAAAAACGCGGTGGGGTGCGGTGTGGGGAGGTCTTCCTCCCCGATTCCCCATTCCCGATTGCCGATTCCCACGGGCGGGGTGGAAAGGAGAGGCAGATTGCCGATTCCCACGGGTGGGGTGGCGTTGGGCGGCCGATTCCCCATTCCCGATTGCCGATTCCCACGGGCGGGGTGGCATGGGGTGGCGTGGGGTGGCGTGGGGTGGCCGATTCCCGATTGCCGATTCCCAAGGGTAGGGCGGCGAAGCGTGGTACGTCGCAGCCGCCAGGCCGATGGGCCCGGCGGCGCTTCCCGCAGGCTGCGGGCCTCCGGCCCGTCAGCCGCTTCCCGCAGCCATCCGCAGGCTGGCGCTTCCCACAGTCGGCCGCAGGCCGACGCTTCCCGCACGCCCCTGCCCCTTCAGGTCCAGGAACGCCTCCACCACCATTGGATCGAACTGCGAGCCCGCTTCGCGGTGCAGCTCGGCCAGTGCATCTGCGGCGCGGAGACCGGCACGGTAGGGGCGGCGGCTCATCATGGCGTCATAGGCGTCGGCCACGGCAATGATGCGCGCTTCGAGCGGTATCGCGTCACCCGAGAGACCGTCCGGCACGCCGCTGCCGTCGAGTCGCTCATGGTGCGACCGCACGACGTTGAGCACCGTGGGTTCATGGCGCAGCAGCGGATGCAGGATGCGCCAGCCGAGCAGCGGGTGGGTCATGATGTGCTCGTATTCCTCGCGCGTGAGCGGACCCGGTTTGTTGAGCACCGATTCCCGCACGCCAATCTTGCCCACGTCGTGCAACTGGCCGCCCAGTTCGATGCTGCGCACCATGGGAGCGGCCAGCCCCAGCGCCTGCGCGATGTGCCGGCCGAAGCGGCTCACGCGTTCGGAATGCCCGCGCGTGTACGGGTCCTTGAGCTCGAGGGCGGCGGCGAGTGACTGAATGCCGCCCAGATAGAGCTCCTCGAGCAGCATGGACTGCTCGCGGACGCGCAGTTCCAGTCGCTCGCGATGTTCCCGGTTCTCGAACACGAGCCGCCGCTTGTCCATGACCTGCGCCACGCGCGCGCGGACCTCCTCCAGCACGAAAGGCTTGGTGATGTAATCCATGGCGCCGGCCGACAGGCACGCAACCGCCACGTCCACCTGCGTCACGCCGGTGAGCATGATGACGGCGACGTCGGGGTAGCACTCGCGTACCCGGCCCAGCAGCACGCGGCCGTCCATGCCTCCCATGCACAGGTCCGACAGCATGAGGGCCACGGGCTGGCGCGCCAGAATCTCGAGCGCCTCTTCCGCCGAACCGGCCTCCAGGCACTCGAAGCCGTCCCGCGCCATCAGCCGCGCCAGCGGGTGCCGCAGCGCCGCTTCATCATCCACGATGAGGCAGCGCGTACTCCTGTTGTCATATGGATGCGTCACGCGAGCGCTCCGATTATCTTGCCCGAACTCCCCACAGACCCTTCCTGATGACACGTATCTACGACGACGATCTGGACACCGCTTTCGGCACGCGGGCGATCCATGCGGGACAGCGCCCCGAGCCGTTGGCCGGCGCCATCATGACTCCCGTGTATCTCACGTCCACCTACGTCCAGGAGGGCCTGGGGCGGAACAAGGGCTACGAATATGCCCGGAGCAGGAATCCCACGCGCGAAGCGCTGGAACGAAACGTAGCAGCGCTGGAAGGTGCGGAATATGGCTTCGCTTTCGCAAGCGGCACGGCGTGCGTGGATTCCATCATGAAGCTCTTCACACTTGGCGACCACATCATTTGCGGTGAGAACGTGTACGGCGGGACGTTCCGCCTGTTCGACACCCTCCTCCGCCATCACGGGCTCGAATTCACGTACGTCGACACCGTGGACGTGGCGCGCATTGCGAGCGCCTGCACCCCGCGCACCGTGGCCGTGCTCGTGGAGACGCCGACGAACCCGCTCATGCGCGTCACGGATCTGGCGGCGGCCGCCGCGGCGGCGCACGAGGCCGGCGCGCTGCTCATCGTCGACAATACCTTCGCCACGCCGTTCTTCCAGCGACCCTTCCAGCACGGCGCCGACATCGTCTTCCACTCTACGACGAAGTATCTGAATGGCCACAGCGACATGATCGGCGGCATGGCGCTCGTGCGTGACGAGGAGCTGGCCCGGCGACTGGGCTACATCCAGAACGCCGCGGGCGCGGTGCCGGGTCCGTTCGACTGCTGGCTCGCGCTGCGCGGCACCAAGACGCTGCACCTGCGCATGCCGCGGCACGACGAGAACGGCCGCGCGATCGCGGCGTGGCTCGCCGCGCGCCTGGGCGCCGAGCACGTCGTCTATCCGGGGCTCCCGTCCCACCCGCAACACGAGCTGGCCTGTCGCCAGATGTCGGGATTCGGCGGCATGATCACCGTGGACATGGGTTCGAAGGCGCGCGCCGCCCAGGTGCTGGAGCGCGTCCGAATCTTTTCGCTGGCGGAATCGTTGGGTGGAGTGGAAAGTCTCATCAGCCACCCGGCCTCGATGACTCATGCGTCCGTACCGCCGGATCGCCGCGCCGCGCTCGGAATCACCGACGGCATGATCCGGCTCTCGTGCGGCGTGGAGGACATCAAGGATCTGACGAACGATCTGTCCCAGGCGCTCGCTGGCCTGTGACGTGACCGGCTGACGCACCCCATTTCGGAGGTCATATGCCCGACGCCAAGGTCCTCACCAGCATCGCCCCGAGCGCGTGGGAACACCCCGCCGACCGCGCCGCGCTCAACACGCTTCGCTCCCTGCCGGGCTTCGATGAGGTGTTGCGCAAGGTGATGGGGCTCATCGGCGAGCGCGGCGTGCGGCACCTGTTCACCGCCAATGCCGTGCGCGTGGGACCGCGCCAGCGCCCGCGGCTCGATGCGCTCTACACGGAAGTATTGGCGACCATGGATTGGACGGAGCGCCCCGAGCTGTTCGTGTCGCAGACGCCGGTGGCGAACGCCATGGCGGTGGGTTTCGACAGGCCCTTCATCGTCGTGAACTCCGGCGCGCTCGCCCTCCTCGCCCGCGACGAACAGCGCGTGATCCTCGGCCACGAGCTGGGACACGTCATGAGCGGCCATTCCACCTACACCACGCTCGCGCTGATCATTCTCAACCTGGGATTCAACACGATTCCGGGGCTCGGCCTCATCGCGCTGCCCATTCAGCTCGCGCTCATGGAGTGGTCGCGCAAGGCGGAGCTGTCTTCGGACCGCGCGGGACTGCTGGCCACGCAGGACCCCGAATCGTCCATGCGGCTGTTCCTCAAGTTCGCCGGCGGAACGCCGAGCGACGACGAGACGAGCCTCGAGGAGTTCATGACGCAGGCGCGCGAGTACGACACGGGCGGCACCGCCATCGACTCGATCTTCAAGGTGCTCAACGTGGCCTTCCGCACGCACCCCTTCAACACCATGCGCGCTGCGGAGCTGCAGCGCTGGGTGGAGACGGGCGCCTACGAGCGCATCGTGAACGGCGACTACCCGCACCGGGGCGACAACGACCGGCCGCTCAGCAGCGACTACGCGGAAGCAGCGAGCTACTATGGCGACCAGGCACGCGGCGCCGTGGACCAGGTGAGCGACCTGCTCCGCACGGCGCGCGATGCGTTCAGCGACGCGTTCCGCAACGCCACATCACGATGAAGCTGCTGATCGTCGGCGGGGGCGGCCGTGAACACGCCCTCGCCTGGAAGTTCGTTCGTGACAACCCGGCGCTCGACCTCATCGCCGCGCCCGGGAATCCGGGAATCGCGGAGCTGGGCCGGTGCGTGAACGTCGCCGCATCGGATGTGAGCGGGCTCGTGGCGCTGGCCCGCGCCGAACGCCCCGATCTCACCGTCGTGGGCCCCGAGCTGTCGCTGGCCGCGGGCCTCGTGGATGCGTTGCGCGAGGCGCGCATTTCCGCCTTCGGTCCCAGCGCGGCAGCCGCCCGCGTGGAGTCATCCAAGCGGTTCGCCAAGGAGGTGATGGCGCGCGCCGGCGTCGCGACGGCACGCGCCGTGGCCTGCACCGATCCTGCGCTCGCCCGGAGCGCGGCGCGCCGCATGGGACTCCCCGTCGTGATCAAGGCCGCGGGCCTCGCGGCGGGCAAGGGCGTGATCGTCTGCGCGACACGGGCTGAGGCCGACGCCGCCATCGATGCGATGCTGCTCGGGCACATTCATGGCTCCGCGGGCGACGAGATTCTCGTCGAGGAATTCATGCAGGGCGAGGAGCTGTCGCTCTTCGTCGTCACCGACGGCACGAACGTGCTCCCCATGATCCCTGCGCAGGATCACAAGCGCCTGCTCGAAGGCGACGCGGGCCCCAACACGGGCGGCATGGGTGCGTATGCGCCGGTCACCGTGGGCACGCCCGAGCGCGTGCAGGACATCGTGGAGCGTGTCATCCTGCCCACGCTCGGCGCGCTGCGCGCGGAGGGCGCGCCCTTCACCGGGCTGCTGTACGCGGGGCTCATGCTCACCGCGACAGGTCCGCGCGTGGTGGAATTCAACTGTCGGTTCGGCGACCCCGAAACGCAGGCGCTGCTGCCGCTGCTCGAGAGCGATCTGGTGGCGCCGCTGCTGGCCGTCGCGCGGGGCGAGCCGCTCGGTGCGGAGCCGCTTCGCTGGAGCGCGCGCCACGCGGTGACCACGGTGGTCGCCGCTGCCGGCTATCCCGATGCGCCGCGCACAGGTGCGCCGATCACCCTGCCGGAACCGGTGCCCGACGTGCACATCTTTCACGCCGGTACGCGCCGGCTTCCCGATGGCACGCTCGTCACGGCCGGCGGTCGCGTGCTCGCGGTCACGGCGGTGGCGGCGTCGCTGGCTGATGCGCAGCAGGCGAGCGCGGCGGCGGCGCGCAGCGTGGCGTTCGACGGCAAGCAGTACCGCGCCGACATTGGCTGGCGGGAGTTGCGGCGCAATGCCAGAACTGCCTGAAACGGAGACCATCTCCGCGGATCTGGACCGCATTATCAGTGGAGCACGCATTACCAGCGTCACCGTCACCCGCCCCGACGTGCTGCGCGAGACGACGCCGAACCGCTTCGCCGCGCGCCTTGCCGGCGCCACGGTGCTGCGCTGCTGGCGTCGCGCCAAGATGATCGTGCTGGACCTGTCCTCCACGGACCACCTCGTGGTGCACCTGCGGTTCACCGGCGCGCTGCTCGTGGACGATGGCGCGCTGAGCGCCATCGAGCGCCGCTACTCCACGATGGCGCTCGCGCTGGCGGATGGCCGCCTCCTGCACTTCCGGGATGTTCGCCGTCTGGGCACGGTGACCCTCATGTCGGCCGAGCGGTTTCGCGCGTGCTCCGCGGCGCTGGGCGTGGAGCCGCTTACGCCTGAGTTCACCGCGGAGCGGCTCCTGGATATCCTGCAGGCGTCATCCAGCGCGGTAAAGAAGGTGATCATGGATCAGCGGCGCATCGCCGGCATCGGGAACATCTACGCAAACGAGGCGCTCTGGCGCGCCGGCATTGATCCATCGCGCGCGGCGCGGCGCGTGACGCCGGCGGAGGCCGCGCTGCTGCGCGAGACGATCGTCGCCGTGCTGCGCGAGGCCATCACGGCGCGCGGGACCAGTCTGCGCGACTATCGCGACGCAAACGGCGGGCGCGGCGCCTTTGGCCGCGTGCTCGACGTCTATGGGCGCGAGCGCCAGCCGTGCCGCCGCTGCGGCGCGCGACTCGTCGGCACGCACGCGATAGACGGCCGCGCCACGGTGCTGTGCGTGCACTGCCAGCGATGAGCCGCGCCGCGCTGCGTCCCCCGCCTACACCAGCCGACCAGCTCGCGGTGATGCGCGCGAGCGTGCGCGAGAGCTGCGCCGATCGCCCGGGCATCTACCGCATGCACGGCACGGGGGGCGAGGTCGTGTACGTGGGCAAGTCCAAGAAGGTGCGCACGCGGCTGCTCAGCTACTTCCGGGCATCGTTCCCGGAGGAAAAGGGCGCGCGCATCGTACGCGAGGCCGTGCACATCGACTGGGAATACACACCGAGCGAATTCGCGGCGCTGCTGCTGGAGATGCGGCTGATCAAGCGACTGCGCCCGCGCTTCAACGTGGCCATGAAGCGCGATGCCCATCACTACGCCTTCATCAAGGTCACGCGCGCACCGGCGCCCAAGCTGCTCGTGGTGCGGGGCCCGACGGACGACTCGGCAGCGACCTACTACGGCCCGTTTTACGGTGCCCAGCGCGTGGGCGAATCCGTGCGCGAGCTCAACGACGTGCTCGGCCTGCGCGACTGCGCGCACGACCGGCGCATGCACTTCGCTGACCAGCAGGAGCTCTTCCAGTTCGCGCCGCGGACGCCCGGCTGCATTCGCTACGAGGTACGCAAGTGTCTGGGGCCCTGCGTGGCCGCCTGCACGCAGCATCAGTACGCCGAGCGGCTCGCGCTGGCGCGGGCCTTTCTGGACGGCGCGGACGATGCGCCCATCACGACGCTGCGGAGCGAGATGGAAGCGGCGAGCAGCCGGCTGGAGTTCGAGCGGGCCGCGTCGCTGCGCGACAAGCTCTTTCGGCTCGAGGCGCTCAAGGAGCAGTTCCTCCACTTTCGCTGCGCGGTGGAAACACTGTCGTTCGTGTACACCGTGCCGGGCTACGACCATGACGATCGCGTCTATCTGATTCGCCGCGGCCGCGTGCGGGCCGAGCGCAAGGCGCCCAGGCGCAAGTCCGAGCGCGAGCAGCTCGCGCGACTGGCCAGCGACGTGTACGGCCAGGTCGAGCGTGATACGTCGCAGGTGCCCACGCACGAGATCGACGAACTGCTCCTCCTCACCGCGTGGTTCAACAAGTTTCCCGCGGAGCTCGAGCGCACGACGCGGGTGGAGGACGCCGGGTTGCGCCGCGTTACGGACAGCGCGCCAGCGAGCCCTCACCCGGCCACGTTCGATCTCATAGCGCGATGATCGCGACGTCGGCAGCGCCGTTCGCGATTCTGAGCCGCGCCACGCTGGGTTCGAGGTCGAAACGGCGCTGTCCGGCGGCGCCCGGATTGATCACGAGGCGCCCATCGACGCGCGTGATGAGCTGCCGATGCGTGTGGCCATAGACCAGGACGTCCTGCGGGTATCGGCGCAGCAGTGCCGCCGGGGTGGGGCTGCCGAGTTCGTGGCCGTGACTCACGTGCAACGTTACACCGCTCACGTCGCGGACGATCTCCCGCGCGAGCCGCGGATCGCCGGGGGGATCGGTGTTGCCGAACACCGCGTATACCGGGGCGATGAGCGCCAGCTCGTCGAGCACCGCGTCGCCGCCCACGTCGCCCGCATGCAGAATGAACTCCACCCCCGCCAGTGCGTCGTGCACGCCGGGGCGAACCAGGCCATGTGTGTCGGAAATGAGACCAATCACGACGGGCACGAGAATGCACTCCATCTCCACGGGTGAATCCAGGGAGTTTCAAAGGGGTCAGAGTCGATTGATTTTCAATCGACTCTGACCCCTTAGAAACTCCCTGGAATACCCCTGCAAAATCAACCGACTGAATCAATCGACTCTGACCCCTTTGATCCCCTTCGATCCCCCGTGATCCATTGATCTCACGAGTCAGCCGATTTGCACAATCTTTGCCACCGAGGGCACGCCGCGACTGTCGAGGATGAACAACAGGTAGTGCCCGGGGGGTGCGACGTTGGCGCTGGCTGGCGCCACCACCGTCAGAGCGCCCGTTCCGGACACCGAAAACGACAGGACATTCATCCGCTGGTTCTCGTTGAAAGCGTGCGTCACCGCGCCAAGTCGAATCCACGTGACCTTGGCAATGCTGCTCGCCTGCGCCGTCTGCACGGAAAACGACTGGCCGTATCCAACGGACGTGGGCGCCGACGTGATTGCCGGCCGCGTCGCCAGCGTGCCATCGGCGTTGAACAGATACGGTGGCGAGAAGATTTCGGCGGTGTAGTCGTCGGTCAAACCAGTCGCCGCGGGCTGCCCGCTCCCCACGGAGATGACGCGGGCGTCAGGAAGCAGCAGCGCCGTCGAGTGGTACAGGCGATAGTGGGTCATGCGGCCGAGCGCCGTCCACTGCTCCGTCGCCGGGTCCCACAACTCCGCGGCAAGCACACGATCATCGGTCGGCGGCGAGTTGAAGCCCGTGGCGTTGGTGCCGCCCGTGGCCAGCACCTTACCGTCGGCCAGCAGCGTTGCGTTCATTTGACGGCGCGCGACCTTAAGCGACCCGACGTAGCGCCAGGTGCCGCTGCCGCTGGTGATGTCGATGACTTCGGCGGTGGCCGTGGGCGAACCGCCACCCACGATCAGGATTTTCCCAACGTCGTACATGACCGCTGACCCGTAGTCGCGACTACCGAACTCGCTGGAGGGCCCGTTCGTCCAGTGTCCGGTTCCGGTCGGATCGAGAAAGTACGTCGTCTGACTGGGACCGGCCGCGAACACGCGACCGTTTGGCGCGACGAACATCATGGGGTAGTACGGCAGATAGAGCGAGGCGGTAGTCAGTTCGCGCCAGGTGCCGTTTGCCTGAAAGACCTCCGGGATGAGGTTCCGTTGCTGCGACGTGTCACCGCCCGAGAGCGTGAGCACCTCGCCCGTGGCGAGCGCGGTGTTCGTCGGGTACCACCGGCCATTCGCCATGTCGGGGCCGCTGCTCCAGGAGCTCGTGCTGTAGTTGAAGATCGACGTCGACTTGATTCCCTGATTGTCCGTCCCGCTGTGCCCCCCGGCAACGAGCAAGCGACCGTCGGGAAGGAAGGACAGGCCGGAGCAGAACAGGTCTGCCGGCTCCGCGACGCTCGCGAACGCTCCCGGGTTCGCCGGATCCCACAGGACGGGTTGATGATCGGACCGCCCCCAGGTCAGCATGCGTCCATCGGGGAGCAGACCGGCATGAATGGCGACGGCGGGCCACGCCATTGGTGCAGCCCAGCTGCCGAGTGCGGCGACGGTGGATTGCTGATCGAAACTGACCACGACGCGTTGCGGCGCGCTCATGACGACCGCGCAGCTGCCGGAGCCGGAGCCGGAGCCCGTGCCCGCTGCGTCGCATCCGGCACCGGCCCACGCCTTGAGATAGCTGCCACTGCTCGCCGTCGCGGTGAGCGTCAGCGCCTGCCCGGTGGGAAAGTTGGCGCTGCATCCCGTGGATCCGGCCGCACCATTTGTGATTGTGCAATTGATGCCCGGCACACTCGACGTCACGTGCCCGCTTCCGGCCGCGCCCGATGCAACGGTGAGTGCCTGGCTGAGCGCGGGCGGCGAGAAGGTGACCGCAATGGTGCGCGAGAAATCCATCGTCACCTCGCATGCGAGCGGATTTTCCGAACCGGCGGTGCACCCCGACCACGCCACGCGCGTGCCAGTCACGCTCGGCGCGGCCGTCAGCGTCAGGACCGTGCCCGGCTTGTAGCTCTGTGTGCACTTGCCGCTCAATGTGGCCCCGCCGGAGCCAGCGGAGATGATGCAGCTGATGCCACCGCGGTTCGATGTGACGGTTCCGCTGGCGGTGCTGGCGCCATCAACGATAGCGAGCGTGACCTTGCTCGCCGCGCTGCGCGCGCCGACGAGGGGCTCGGTGAGATGATTCGCGGAATCCTGACAGCCGGACGCGAGGAGAGCCAACGTCACGGAAGCGAGACTGACGATGAACGGCGACACGGACCGCTGCATACGGATTTCTCCTTGCACACGCGAGGGTGAACGAGCGGGGGAATGCTTCCAAACGACAGGCGGTGGGAGCGTCATTCGCGAGCGCGGCTCGTCGAACGACCCGGCTGTCCACGGCACGCATCAACACAGCTTGAGGCCGTAGCGGGAGGAGATGGCGATGAAGCTGCTCGTCGCGCGCGGAGTTCGTTCGACACGGCGCTCGGCGCATTCGTACTCCCGTCGTCCCTGGAGAGCGGGAGAACATCAGCGACACGCGTAAGGAATCCGCGCAGGGGCCGCCGTCGAGCCGCGCACCCTCGCTGAAGCAGGGCGCTACTATCCACACCGAGAGCATGAGCCGTCTCCGGCCGGGCGAGGGTCATCATCGGCCCCCGGCGAGGGATTCTTCACAGGCGATGGACTACGGAGTCATCGCCGCGCTCGACAGCCGTTCGAAGCGCGCGCCAAGCTATACTATCGCTGCGATTACGTCAACGATTTTTAATGTTGGATGCGCGTCGGAGCGCGCAGGATTGATGGCCGCCGGCCGTTCACTCCACGCGGATGGGTACCCTGATGAGCAACGGGTACTTCCCGCCGTTTCCCCGGATCTCCAGGCGCACGTTTCCCCTCTGCGACGGCATATACGCAAAGTCGTACGTCTCACCTATGGACAACTCCTGCCGCGCCAGGCGCGGATGCCGCGCAGCGGCGGGGAGATCGAAGCCGTCCTTGGCCAGGGGCAGCCAGTGCACGGTCATCGTATCCCCGACGCCGGTCAGTGAGCTGTCCGGCCGCGCCGTGATGGAGACGAGCGGTTCCACGTTCACGGTGGTGAGATTGAGGAAGCGCAGTCGCGCCAACCGGCCAACGTGAAGGACCACGGTGTCGGGATTCGTCATGCCGTTGACCTCGAGCGGATGCGCCGGCTCGCCCGCAAGGGACTGCAGTTTCGCGTTGATACCCTTCAGGAAGAACACGTGGTCATCAGCCGATGGTGCGCTGCCGGAGTCCCTGACAATCAGGGCGCCCTCGAGGCCGGCAAGTTCCGCGCGCATTTCATTCATATGGGCGTGATACATGAACGTACCGGAGCGCGGCGGCGTGAAACGCGCCTCGAACGAATCGCCCGGCGCAATCTCCGGTGACAGGTGCCCGGCGGCACCACTGAATCCCACCACTCCGTCCACGTAGCTGTCCTGCACTTCGATGCCGTGCCAGTGCACGCTCGTGGGCTCGGCGAGGTGGTTCACGATCATGATGGACACCGGCTCGCCCCGCGTGAGGTCCAGTTCGGGACTCATGTCCGTCTCCGTTTCCACGCGACGGCCGTTCTCCTCCAGCACGAAGTGCTTGGCAGCGGATGCGGCCAAGGCAGTCGCGTGGCCGTCCCGTTCCGTGGGCGAACCCGCCACGGCAATGAGGCGCAGATGGCGTACGGGCACCAGCGCGCTCGCAGCGCGCGTACCAGGTCGGGCGGCGACGTTGACGCCGAGCACCAGCCCCACCATGCCGCGCAGATACGAATCGCCGGGCTCAGCCGAGAGGGAATCTGGCTGCAAATGGACCGCGAGATGGCAGTGGAAGATCCAGTTGCCCGGCCTGTCCGGCGACCAGGTCATGGACATCGCCCACAACCCGTGCAACAACTGGGTCACCACCATTTCGCCGCGAGCCGGCAGTTGGAAGGAGGCGGCCAGCGGACCGGTCATCCCGTCGACCCGGTAATAGAAGCCATGGAGATGCATCGGATGCGGAACGATCGAGGCATTGATGACCCGCCAGTGCAGGGTATCGCCGGCGGTCGCGGAAATACGCTCGGTGTTCGGCCACGAGCGGCCGTTGATCGTGAAGATGATCCGCCCGATTGGAGAATCTCTCAGAGGAAAGCGCGTCGTCGCCGTGTCCGCGTACGACACCAGCGTCGAGTCGGGCGTCGCCATGATCACGAACACGCGATCGTGCGCCGGCGGAGCCGCGCCGGACGTATCGACCACCAGGGCGCCGGCGAGAAGGCCGGCTATCTCCGCATCCCGGCTCGCGGCGGTTGGCGTCGTGGCCCGGTACACGTAATTCCCCGGGACTGTAGCACGCGTGTTCAGCACGCCGACCGCTCCCGGTGCAATGACAAGCGAATCCAAGGCGCCGGCCTGTTCGGGGCCACCGTGGATTGCCGCCGGGATGAGGAACGTGAGGGGAACCGAGAGCGAGTTGCGCACCGAGAGGTGAATCGCCGTTCCCTGCCCCGCGCGAATGAGCGGCCCGGGCATGAGCGGTGCCCTGCCGGCTTCGGAGAACGCCGCAATGGTCATCGGCGGGCGCTGTGGCCCGTTGAGCCGCCAGGTGCTCTGCCGGGCCTCGAGCGCGACGGTGAGCACTCCACCGCGCAGCACCCCGGCGCGTGAGGTGTTCGGGTTGGGGCGCACGAGCGGCAGCGCGCGGTGGGGAGCGGTGCCAGCGGACGCGAGCAGGACGATCAACAGCATGATCGGGGAGTGGGATCGCATGAAGAGACCTCGGGGGGACGGCGGGCGCACCCGGGATTCCGATGGGAATTCGGCGAGGGACGACGCGACGACGACCGCGCGCGGACGCGAATCGTTCCCGGGTGGGGGAGTGCCTCGGGGACCGTTCAGATGGACCATGTTACCCTGAATGCGTGACCCGGCCGTCACCATGCCGTCACCGCTCAAGTCACGGCGGAAAATCATCCTTGACGCCGGCCCACTCCGCGCGCGATGTTCTTCCATTCCGCAGCGCGGCCGAGTCCGCCCTGCCGATGCCGCCCGCGAGTCGGCCGTGCAGGTACCGCGTGTCAGGGTGTCATGCGTGAGATGGTGGTCAGGCCCCGAGCTTGGAGGGAGAGTGATCCATGTCCCCTGACCTGGTGTGGGTGCGCCCGCGCGATGTCGACCTCGACCTCTTCGGTCTCACGCACGTGGGCCGCGTGCGCAAGGAAAACCAGGACCACTTCATGCTCTGCACCGTCCATCCGCAGGTGGTGGTGCATGGCACCAGCCTGCCCGACGCGGAGTCGCTGCCGCTTCGCGGCGAACGCGTGGCCACGTACATGCTGGTGGCCGACGGTGTGGGCGGAGGCTCAGGCGGCGGTGAGGCGAGCCGGCTCACCCTCGCTACGATCATGCAGTACGTTGCGTCCTCGCTTCGGTCGTACCATGCCGCCGGCACCGCGTCGGACACCGAGTTCCATCAGGCACTCACCGGTGCAGCGCTCGAGGCGCACGCCGCCGTGCGGGAGAAGCAGGCGCAGGAGCCGGACTCGAAAATGGCGACCACGCTCACCCTCGCCGTCGCCGTGTTCCCCTGGATGTACGTGACGCAGGTGGGCGACAGCCGCTGCTATCGCTACTGGGATGGCGAGCTCACGCAGTTGACGCACGATCAGACCGTGGCGCAGGGACTCGCGGACGAGGGCGTGATCCCCGCGGATCTGGTGGCCAGGTCGCCGTTCAGCCACGTGCTGTCCAGCGCGATTGGCGGCGACGCCGCCTTGCCGGTCGTCACCCGAATCGAGATTCCCCGAGGGTGCGTGATCCTCCTGGCGACGGACGGGCTCACCAAATACGTCCAGAACGCCGAGATCCGGGAACGGATCGAGGGAATGGGCTCCTCCGAGCAGCTCTGCCGGTCGCTGCTCGACACAGCGCTGGAGCGGGGCGGCAGCGACAACATCACGCTGATCGCGGCGCGGGCACCGATCGGGGGAAAGGACGTGGCGCCGGTGTCGCTGGGGCGGGCCCGGTAGCTGGCCCACGGTGCATGCCCGTCCCCGGCCACATGCTCACTTGGCGTGTGCGTCCCCGTGGATTGCGTCGTGCAGAGACCGCGTGATCTCGAAGACGATCGCCTCGCGTCCGGCGCTGGTGCATCGCGTTCCTGCGCGCACCGCACCGATTTTCTCGAGCGCGCGCTGCGAGCGCCGATTGCCGGGCGTCACGAGAAACACCACGCGATCCACCATCGCGAAGGCGTGATGGAGCATGAGCCGCTTCATCTCGCCGTTGTAGCGGCCGCCCCAGTGCGATCGAGCGAGGAACGACCAGCCGATCTCGAGCTCGTCCGGTGGCTGGTCATGCCACTGAAAGCGCGACGACCCGATTACCCGGCCGTCTCGCCGGTCGAGCGCGACGAGCGCACCTCCTGACCGCGCGGCGTCACGAAAGAACTGCCGGAAGACATCCTCCCTGAAGCGATCAGGCGCAAAGTGCTGTTCCCAGATCAGGCGGTCTGAAGCGACCGCGAAGAGCGCCTCGAAATCGTCCGCGCGCAGCGGACGCAGTTCGAGGAGCTCGCCGCGAAGCGTCGGCTGGAGATCGAGGAGTGGGTGCATGGCGTCGTTGAGCAATCCGCGCTGGGTACCGACGAATAGTGTCTTCGATCGCGTCGCCGGGGCCACTCGCGCCTCACCCGAAGCGCCAGCCGAGCAGGTTCCAGTTGGCGAAGAAGAGCACGACCGCGATAGCGGCGAGGACGACGATCGTGAACTGCACGCGCCGCCGAACGCGCCACCAGGAACGCATCCACACGCGCACCGCGCCCACGAGCAGCACGAGCGTGAGCAGCAGAAACACGATCGGCATCCCCAGCGCGACTCTGAGGGATCCGGGGATCTCGCCGCCTGACTTCAGGAGGCCGCCCAGGGCGATGCCGAACACAATGAGCGTGAGGAAGAACCACGCCGCCGTGGCGAGCGCGAGCCGGATGAAGTTCCGCTGCTCGCGGGGCAATTCCTTGATATGCCTGCGCCGATAGAAAAACGTCGTGAGCACGGCCAGGAAGATCAGCGCGGAAATGCCCGTGAGCCAGTACCAGAGCGACGGCTCATCGTGCCAGGGCACGCGCTCCGTACCCATGAAGGGCAGCGCGCCGATGGAGAGGCGCGTCACCGCGCCCGACGAGTCGTGCGTGAACCCGATGGTGTACGCGCCGTCGACCTGGGTGAACAGCCCGTTGCCGATCGGCGCGAACTGTGCCGGATGCTCGCCGAGTCCGGTCACGAGCAGTCGTTCCTTTTTCGGCATGACGGACACGGTGATGGGCGAGCTCGCGACCATGAGTGCCTTGTCGATCTTGGTGGAGCTGTGACGGGCGAAGCGATACGTGCCCGTGAACTGCTTCGCCGTCCTGGCGAAGGAGTCCGCGGGAGCCAGGATTGCGACCGGCGGTGCCGGAAAGTAGCGGTCAAAGAACGCCTGCAGCACGCCGTCGCGCACCGGCTCGGCGCCCGTGCCGACATACGACATGAAAATGCCGACCTGCGCGTTGGGCACGATGAACATTGCCGTGTGAAAGTATTGCGTGTCGCCTTCGTGGCCGATCACCCGCACGCCGTTCATCCGCTGTTCGTAGAAGCCGAGCGCCATGCCGGGCAGCCGGGGATCGTTGGCGAACGTCCGCGCGTGCATCTGTTCGGCGGTGGCGGAGTCGAGGATGCGACTGCTGCCGTAGCGCCCGTCCTGCAGGTGCGCGATCATGAAGTGCGTCATGTCGAGCGCCGACATGGATCCGGATCCCGCGGGCCGGAAGCCGCCCACGTACTCGAAGGGTTTGGCGGTGTAGACGCCGTTCTCATACACCGATGCAGTCACGAGACCCGAGCGGATGTCCGCCGGCACCGGCTCCTGAAACGTGGAGTGGTGCATGTCGAGCGGCTCGAGGATGTTGTGCTGGATGTACTCGTTGAAGGGCACGCCGCTCACGTTCTGCACGATCAGTCCGGCCAGCGCCGCGCCATAGTTGGAGTAGGAGGACAGCACGCCGGGCGGTCGCACGCGCGCCGGCATGTGCTCCCGGAGCGTCTCGTCAATGGATTTGACCTGTGACGAATCACTGGTGATGAGGTAGCCCAGGGCACCGTCCTCGAAGCCCGGCGAATGCGTCATCAGGTTCCTGAGGGTGATGGGCCTGGCATACGTCGCCGGAATCTTGAAGTCCTTCAGATAGGTATTGACGTCGGCGTCGAGGTTCAGCTTCCCCTGCTGGACGAGCTGCATCACGGCGGTCCAGGTGAACAGCTTGGATGTGGAGCCGATCCGGAAGAGGCTCGTGGCGGGATCAATCGGCGTGCGCTGCGCGAGGTCGGCGTAGCCATAGCCGCGGGAATACAGCACGCGCCCATCCTTCACCACCGCGACGACGGCGCCGCGCACGTGCAGTTGATCCACGAACTGGTTGAAGGCCCCGTCGAGAAATGCGCCGAGTGCCGCGGTGTCGCCGAGTGCCGCAGACGGCGCTGGAGCGGCTGCATGGCTGGGCGCAGCGGCCGGACGGGGCGGCTGGACCGGCCCCTGGGCGGCGGCGGCGGAGGAGATCGTGAGCAGGCAGGCGGGCACCGCGCGCGCGAGCCGGCGCGCGACGATTCGACGGGGATTGGTCATGAGCCTTCACTCTCGGGCCAGGGGATGTCGACCAACTCGCGGTATACACTACTGGTATACCGCAATCTCGCAAGATGCGCCGCGGTGCACGGCGCGCGGCGTGGGAGCGCCCCGCGCACGCGCGGGGAGCGTCAGCCGCCGGCGCGCCGGCGCGACGCGCGCGAGCGCGGGGCCGGCGGGGCGGTATCGCGTGCGCCGCCGGCCCAGCTCCCGCGCTCGCCGTACTGCCAGATCACATGCGCGAGTCGGGCGGCGGCATTGCCCCAGTTGGTCTCCACCGCGATCTGCGCCGCATCGGGATCGCCGCGCGCGATGCTCCTGGCGATGGCCTCGTGCTCCTTGAGCGACGTCGGCAATTCATCGAGCAGCACGGTCACATACAGCCGCGCGTAGCGTTCGCATTGCGGCTTCACGGCGCGGTGCAGCGCGAGCAGGCGCGGGCCCGCCACCGCTTCCACGAAAGCCTGGTGAAAGCGCAGGTCGAGATCGAAGAAGTGCGCGGCGGCGGCGCGGGCGGGCGACTGCGCGGCGAGTCGGCCATTCAGCTCGCGCATTCGCGCGGCGAGCGCGCGGCGCCGCGCCGGCGCGAGCGCGGCCGCGATGCGCGCGGCGAGGCCCTCGAGATGCCCGACGATCTGAAACAGCTCCTGCCCATCCTCCCGGGTGAGCGGCGCGACGAACAGGCGCCGTTCGCGGCCGCCGTCGGGCGAGGCGATGAATCCTTCCTGTTCGAGTCGGTGCAACGCGCTGCGAACGGGGGTGCGGCTCAGACCCAGTCGCTCGGCGATGACGCGTTCGGAAATGCGGGCGCCCGGGGGGAGCTGCCCCCACACGATGACGCGGCGCAAATCGCGATAGGCCCGCGACACGTTGTCCGTCCGCTCGTCGCCAGCGCGAGCCGTGGCGGCGTGACCGCCAGTGGGGCGTGTCCGCCCGGGCTGCTTCGAGACGGAGCGAGACGTTGTTCGCGGCACAGTGTCCAACCTTATCCGGCGCGGCGCGGCAACGCAAGCGAGATCGCGCCCGCCCCGGGACCGCGGCCGGAGCCCACTGGTCTACCATTGTGGTATTCCAAATTGCACTCTATTGTTGGTTGCCCAGCGTCGTCAGCCGTGCCGACGTCTCCCAGGTCCGGTCCCTGTGCCGCCTCCGCTTCCCGTCAGCCACTCTCCCTCCGCCATGGCGACCGCGCCGGCCTGCGGCCGCCTGGCATGCCACTTCGACCCCGCTGGTCCCGCCCCACCTCATTCGCCGCCGTCGGATTACACGGAACATCACCAACAGGAGCGCGCTATGCGACACACCTTTCGTCCGCAGATTCCGCGAGGAGGACCGCTCACCATCTGCATGGCGCTCGGCATCGCGCTCATGCTGCTTGCGCCGCCAGCCGGCGCGGAGAGCGCCGGCGGTGCGCCACGTGGTGCCACGGCGGTCCGCCTGAGTGCCGCCATCGTCGGACACGTCACGGATTCGACGTCGCGCTCGCCCGTCGCGGGCGCGACGGTGCTCGTGAACGGCACGCGTCTCGGCGCGGTGACGGACAGCGCCGGGTACTATCGCATTGCCAACGTCCCTGCGGGCGCGCAGACGATCGTGGTGCATCGCGTGGGCTATGCGCCGGGCCGCCGGACCGTTACGGTCGGCGCCGACGGTGATGTCACCGTGGACTTCGTCCTGCTCCCTTCGATCACCTCGTTGAGCGAAGTGATCGTCACCGGCACCGCGGGCGGCCAGTTGCGGCGCGAACTGGGCAACGCGGTGGGCGAGGTGAGCGCGCCGACCGTGCTCTCCAAGTCCCAGGCGCCTGACCTGGGATCACTCCTCAATTCGCGCGTGCCCGGCGTGAGCATCGTGCCGAACTCCGGGCGCCTGGGCGCCGGACCGAATATCAACATCCGCGGTGTGTCGAGTCTGAGCCTCGACAACAACCCGCTCATTTACATCGACGGCGTCCGGGTGAGCAATCGCACGGGCGGCGGGCCCACGCGGTTCGGCAACGGCGGCTTTGGTTCGCAGAACGCCGGCGTGGTGGGACGGTTGAACGACATCAATCCGGAGGAGATCGAGAGCATTCAGGTCATCAAGGGGCCGGCGGCCGCGACGATCTACGGCACCGAGGCGGCGAACGGCGTCATCCAGATCATCACCAAACAGGGTGCGGCCGGAAAGCCGGTATTCAGCGTGCAGGCGCAGCAGGGCGCCATCTACTTCCGGGATCCCGAGGGACGGGTGCCGACCAACTACGTGCGTGATGGCACGGGCACCATCGTCCCCTTCAACGCCATCAGCGCGCAGGACCAGGCCGGAACGCCGGTATTCACGACGGGGAAGTCGAATCAGTACAGCGCCTCGCTGTCGGGCGGCGTCGGTGCGGGACGCTACTTTCTCTCCACCAACTACCAGGATGATCACGGCGTCGAGCCCAACAACTCCATCAAGCAGTTCGGCGCGCACGCCAACCTCAACCTGACGCCGAACGACAAGATCGACCTGGCCTCGAGCCTCAACTACGTGCAGGGCACCTACCATACCGGCGTGGACGTCGGTCTCTCCGCGCTGCTTGGCGCGGAGTTCGGCCACCCGCTGGTGTTCAGCGTGCCCGGTGCCGACGGATTCTATCCGAACGTCCCCCCCGCGGTGCCGCAGACGCTCTTCGACAACAGCGACGACATCCACCGCTTCACCGGCAGCGCCACGTTCAGTCATCACCCGGTGAACTGGTTCACGCAGCGTCTCATCGTCGGCCTGGACTACACCGATGAAGATGGCCGCGGGCTCGAGCGCTTCGCGCCACCGGCTCTCGCGCCGTTCACGCTGGGGGGCGCCGCGGGGCGCATTGGACAGACACTCACCTCGACGTCTCTTACGACCCTCGACTACAACGGAACGGTGAAGGTCAATCTCACGCCGGCCATCACCTCCTCCTCATCGCTCGGCGGTCAGTGGTATCGCACGGCGCTGCACCAGAGCTTCCTTGGCGGGATCGGCTTCCCGGGGCCCGGCATCACCACCGTCTCGGGTACCGCGACGGCGCTCCCGTCCTCGCAAGGCGACACCATCAACACCACCATCGGCGGCTACGGCCAGGAGGAGATCGGGTTGCACGATCGGCTGTTCCTCACCGGCGCGCTCCGTGTGGACAACAACAGTGCGTTCGGCGACCAGTTCCGGTGGATCACCTATCCCAAGCTGAGCGCGTCGTGGATCCTGAGCGACGAACCGTTCTTCAACGTCCATTTCGTGAACTCGCTGAAGTTGCGCGCGGCGTACGGGGAATCGGGGCGTGCACCGCTCGCCTTCTCGGCGTTGCGGGCCTATCAGCCGGTGCAGGGACCTGGCGGCAGCAATGCCTTCACGGCCGGATCCTATGGCAACCCCGACCTGAAGCCGGAACGCGGCAAGGAAGTCGAGGCCGGGTTCGAGGCGGATCTCTGGAACCGCGTGCACCTCGACTTCACGTACTACAACAAGCACACGACGAACGAGATCGTGGCACAGGCCGTCGCGCCATCGAGTGGCTTCACGGGTACCCAGTATCAGAATCTCGGCCAGGTGAACAACCACGGCATCGAACTGCAGGCGGTGCTGCAGGTACTCCGGATGCAGCATTTCGCGTGGGAGATCACCGGCAACTATGCGACGGCGCACAACAAGATCATCAGCCTGGGCGGCATTCCTTCGCTCCTGACCACGGCCGGCCAGTCGAACGTCGTCGGCTATCCCATCGAATCGTATTTCTCACGGCGCGTAGTCTCCGCCACGATCGATCCGTCCACCGGCGCGGCGTCGGGCGTGATGTGCGATGGCGGGGCCGGCAGCGGTCCGGTCGCCTGCTCAGCCGCGCCGTTTGTCTTCATTGGGTCGGCGACGCCTACCAGCACCGGCTCTCTCGGCAACACCTTCACGCTGTTCGGCAAGCTCCGCCTCTACGCGCTGGTCGATTGGAAGCGAGGCAATCTCCTTGAAAACAACACCGAGCAGCTCCGGTGCGATGGGCTGATCGGCGTCGGCCTGTGCGACGTGAACTACCATCCGGCCAACTACGCTCCGCAGTATGTCGCCGAAGCGAGCGTCGCCGGATACGTGGGTCAGATGCAGGATCAGTTCTTCGAGGACGCGTCGTTCGTGAAGCTGCGCGAGGTGTCGGCGACGTATACCCTGCCCGACCACCTGCTGCGCGGCATTACGCACGCATCGATCACGGTGGCCGCGCGCGAGCTGGCGCTGTGGACCAACTACAGGGGTCCGGATCCCGAGGTCAATCTGGAGCCCACCGGGCTCATCGCCGGTGATCAGGCCGTGCTGCCTCCGCTGAGCCGTATCGTCGCCACCATCAACCTGACCTTCTGACCATGCGAAACTCACAGAGCAAGAGAGATGCGTCGGTGGTGCGTGTCGCCCGGCGCGGGAACAGGCGGGTGTTGTCGGCGGCCGCGGCGATCGCTGCCGTCCTGATGACGGCGACGCTCATGGCCTGCCACGACATTACGAATCTGGAGCAGTCGAATCCTGGCCAGCTCGGCCCGGATGTCTTCACTCCCGTGAACGCCGATCTCATCGTCAACAGCGCGCGCGGTGATTTCGAGTGCGCATATAACGAGTACATCGCGGCGAGCGGCACATTCATGGACGAGATGGCGAACGCGATCTCCCAGACGAACAACTTCGATCTCGATCGCCGGACGCTGACCGCCAACTCGCCGCAGGGCACGGGCAGTTGCGACTCCCAGCAGTACGCCCAGGTGTACACCCCGCTCTCCATCGCGCGCGCATCGAACGATGTCGCCGTCCAGCATCTGGAGGGATGGACGGATGCGGAGGTTCCTGACCGCGACACGCTGATTGGTGTCGCCTCGGCGTATGCCGGCTACAGCCTCGTGCTGCTCGGCGAAGGCATGTGCTCCGCCGCGCTCGACCTTGGTCCGGAGGAAACTCCCGCGCAGCTCTTTGCCGACGCGAAGGTGCGATTCGACACCGCGGTGGTTGCCGCGACGCGCGCCAACGATACCCAGACGCTGAATCTCGCGCTGCTGGGGCGGGCGCGCACCGAACTCGACCTCGGTAACTCGGCCGCGGCCGCGGCGGACGCGGCCCTGATTCCGGCCGGCTTCGAGGTGGATATCGACCACGATCCGACGGCGACGCGGCGCCAGAATCTCGTCTACATCCAGACGATACAGTCGGAGTTTGCATCCGTGGACACCTCGATTCAGAACCGATACGCCGCATCGCCGCACGATCCACGGATCGCGGTGACGTCGACCGGAAAGCTCGGTTCCGATGGCGCAACGATCATCTGGTTCGCGAACAAGGATGCGCAGGCCGACTCACCGCAGGCGCTCGCGAAGTATTCCGAGGCGCAGTTGATCATCGCGGAGAACGATGTGAGCACCAGTGATTTCTCCGGCGCGGTGGACATCATCAACGCCCTGCGCGCGGCTGCCGGACAGCCGGCATTCAATCCCGGCACGTTGTCGGCGCCGGTCGTACTGGCCGAGATCGTCGAGCAGCGCCGGCGCGAATTCTTCCTCGAGGGACACCGGCTCGGAGACATCCGGCGCCTCGGCCTCCCCCTGAGCCCCGCCACGGGCGCGCCGTACGTGTCGGGAGGCACGTATGGCGATCAGGCCTGCTTTCCGCTGCCGAACGTGGAGCGGATCAACAATCCAAACCTCTGATCGATACTGTCATGAACAGATTGCGGGTGCGACACGGGAAACGATGCATGGCGTTTCGGAGCGCGGCGCGGCGATGCGCGATCGTGGTGTCGCCGCCACGGTGGATGCCCATCGGTGGAGCGCTTCTGCTCCTGTTGCCATTCGCGCCGGCGCGCGCGCCGGCGCAGGGCACGCGACTGCTGCGGCGACCCACGGTGAGCCGTGAGATGGTTGCGTTCGAATACGGCGGCGACCTATGGGTGGTGCCGCGAACTGGCGGGAACGCCCGCCGGCTCACGAGCACGCCGTCAGCCGAAACGGATCCGCGGTTCTCGCCTGACGGGTCGATGATCGCGTATACCGCGACTGTCGCCGGGAACGCGGATGTGTACGTGCTTCCCGTGTCCGGCGGGAATCCAAGGCGCCTGACGTTCCATCCGGGCGCCGACTTCGTGCGTGGGTGGACGCCGGATGGCAAGCAGATTCTGTTCGCGTCCACCCGCGGCGCCGTTCCCACGCCAGGGGCCAATTCGTATCTGCGCCTCTGGACGATCGCCGTGGACGGCGGGATGCCCGAGGCCCTTCCCATGCCCCGTGCGTTCGCGGGCTCGTACGCCGCGGACGGCAAGCGCATGGCCTATCAACCACTCGGCGTCGCCATGTTCGCCGCCGACTGGGCCGAGCCCCAATTCAGTCAGTGGCGGCGATACCGCGGCGGCCGTACCGAGCCGGTGCACGTGATGAATCTCGCGGATTATGGCGAGGTGCAGCTCCCGTGGACCAACAGCAATGACACCGATCCGATGTGGATCGGCAAGACGGTGTACTTCCTCTCGGATCGCGACGGCGTGGTGAACCTGTACGCCAACGAGCCGGGTGCGACGCAGGTCACACAGCTCACGCATTTCACCGACTACGACATCATGGATGCGTCGGCGGGTCCCGACGCCATTGTCTACGAGCAGGCCGGTTACGTCCATCTGCTGGACATCGCAACCGGTCGCTCCAGTCAGTTGAACATCACCGTATCTGGGGATTTCCCCTGGGCGCAGCCGCAGATGAAGCAGGTCGCCGCGCTGATCAGCGACGCCTCGCTCTCGCCAACGGGAGTGCGCGCGGCGTTCGAGGCGCGCGGCGACATCTATACCGTTGCGGCGGCAGACGGCAGCTATCGCAACCTCACGCACAGTTCGGGCGCGCACGATCGCAGTCCCGCCTGGTCGCCGGATGGCACGCAGCTCGCGTGGCTGTCAGACGCGAGCGGCGAAGACCAGCTCATGATCGGAAACCAGACAGGCGAAACCGCGCCGCGCGCCATCCCCCTCCCGTCGCTCACCCACTTTACGGATCCCGTCTGGTCGCCCGACGCGCGCCACCTGCTCTTCCGCGACAGCCAGGCCAGGCTGTGGGTCGCCGACGTCGCGACGGGCCACTTCACCACCATCGACACCGATACCTACGACGAACCGTCGCGGGGATTCGAGGCGACGTGGTCGCCCGACTCCCGCTGGGTCGCGTACTCGAAATCACTGGATACGCATCTGCGGGCGATCTTCCTCTATTCGCTCGCCGACGGGAAAACCCATCAACTCACCGATGGAATCGCGGACGCCACGAGCCCGTCCTTTGATGCGGGAGGAAAGTATCTCTACTTCCTGGCGAGCACGGACTACGCGCTGAAGAGCGGCTGGGTCGACATGAGCGCCATGGACCGTCCGGTGCACCGCAGCATTTATCTGGCGGTGCTCGGTGCGCACGATCCGTCGCCACTGCTGAACGCGCCCAATGACGAGACCCGGCGCGACATTGCCGGCGCTGATTCGGCAACCGCGAAGCCGCGCGCGATGCCGCTGGCTCCGGCGCGTGCGGCCGCGTCCGCACGATCGGCTGCGTCTGCACGATCGGCTGCGTCTGCTCGACCGACCGCCGGTGTCGTGGTACCTCACGTCACCGTAGACCTCGAGGGCATCGCGCAGCGCATCGTTCCTCTCGCCGTTCCTCCGGCGGACTACATGTCGCTCACTGCTGGAAGTACGGGCACGTTCTTCTTCCTCGAGCGGCGCCCGCAGCCATCCCTGGGCGAACGGCCAACCCGGCTCTGGCAATATCAACTCGGCGAGCAAAAGGCTCAGCCATTTCTCGACGGCGTCTCTTCATACCTGGTTTCGGCGGACACAAAGCACATCCTCTACGATGCCGGCCGCAACCACTGGGGCATTATTTCAGCCGATCGTCCCGCAAAGCCCGGTGAAGGCATGCTCACGGTGGATGATCTCGAAACGATGGTCGATCCGAAAGCCGAGTGGGCGGAAATCTTTCGCGAAAGCTGGCGCACGCAGCGCGAGTTCTTCTATGACGCGAAAATGCACGGCAACGACTGGAAGGCGATCTACGACAAGTACAGCGTCTTCCTTCCAGACGTGGCCCACCGCGCCGATCTGGCCTACCTGATTGCGTCGGTGGGCGGCGAGCTCACCGTCGGGCATTCGTATCTGGAGGGCGAGGGAGATGTTCCGGACACCGCGCACGTGAACGTCGGGCTGCTCGGCGCCGATGTCTCGATGGATCATGGGCACTTTCGCATTCAGCACATCTACACCGCGGGCAACTGGAATCCGCAACTGCACGCCCCACTCAGCGCACCGGGGCTCAATGTGGCGGACGGTGACTACATCCTCGAGGTGAACGGCCGCGAGGTCGCGGCGCCGGAGAACCTGTACAGTTTCTTCGTGGGCACCGCGGGTCAGCCAACCACCATCCGCGTGAGTCATACGCCAAGCGCCGATGACTCGTGGACCGTCACGGTCGTTCCGATCGCCAATGACGAATCGCTCAGAACGCAGGAGTGGATTGACGGCAACCGGCGGCTGGTGGACAAGCTCTCCGGCGGACGACTCGCCTACGTCTGGCTCCCCAACACCTCGGTGGGTGGGTACACGGCGTTCAACCGCTACTACTTCGCCCAGCAGGACAAGGAGGGCGTCGTGATCGATGAGCGCTACAACCAGGGCGGCGCCGTGGCGGACTATCTCATCGACCAAATGTCGCGACAGCTCATGGGGTACTTCGCCGAACGTGCCGGCAATCCCTTTACGATGCCGATGGTCGGCATCTACGGGCCCAAGGTGATGGTCATCAACGAGTCCGCCGGCTCCGGTGGTGACGCCCTGCCCTATTATTTCCGCCTCGCCAAGCTCGGACCTCTCGTCGGCACCCGCACCTGGGGCGGACTCGTCGGAACGATCGGCGATCCGCAACCGATCGACAACGGAGGCATCACCGCGCCGGATCTCGCCTTCTACGATGTCAAGGGCAAATGGGCCGTCGAGAACGAGGGAATCACGCCGGACATCGAGGTGGAGAATACGCCGGCGGCGGTGATCCACGGGCACGACCCGCAGCTCGAGCGGGCGGTGTCCGAAGCACTCAAGCTCCTTCAGGAGCATCCGCAGCAGCGCGTTCCCAGACCCGCCCCGATCAACCGGGTGACGCCCCAGCTCGAGACAACACGCACAGGCAGCCCTCAATGACCATTCGTTGCAACATTCCCCGCGGCCTCCCGATCACCGCCCTCCTCTGCATCATCATCGCATCACGCTCGGGCGCGCAGACGCCGGCAGCAACGGCGCCGGCGACACCGGCGTTCGACAAGACGGAAGTGATGATCCCGATGCGCGACGGCGTGCGACTGCACACCCTGATCTATGCGCCGCACGGCATGACGGGCGATCTGCCCATTCTGATGTCCCGTACACCGTACGGCATCGATGGCATCGGCGATGCACTCGGCAGCCCGTCGCTCGCCCATCTGGTCCACGACGGATACATCTGGGTCTTTCAGGACATTCGCGGCCGCTTCGGATCGGAAGGCCAGTTCGTGATGCTGCGTCCCATGCGGAACAAGAAGGATCCCGCCGCCATAGACGAGAGCACCGACGCATACGACACCATCGACTGGCTCATCAAGCACGTGCCGCACAACAACGGACGCGTGGGTATGCTGGGCACGTCGTATCCCGGATGGCTCACGGTGATGGCGATGCTCGATCCGCACCCGGCGCTCAAGGCGGTGTCGCCCCGTGCGTCGCCAGCCGACATGTTCATTGGCGACGACTTTCATCACAACGGCGCGTTCCGCCTGAGCTACGGCTTCGAGTACGCGACGATGATGGAAACGTCGAAGGAAATCTCCGCCTTCTCCTTCGATCAGCCGGACACCTATGACTGGTATCTCGCGCTCGGCTCGCTCGCGAACGTGAATGAGCGGTATCTCCACGGCAAGATCCCGACGTGGAACAATTTTGTGGCGCATCCGAACTACGATACCTTCTGGCAGGCACAGGCCGTCGCGCCGGACCTGGACCGGGTGACGGTGCCGACACTGAACGTGGCTGGCTGGTGGGACCAGGAGGATTTCTACGGGCCCATCACGATTTACGAAGCACTGGAGAAGCACGATACCAGACATCTCAACTATCTGGTCGTCGGGCCGTGGAACCACGGTGGCTGGAACGGCGCGAGTGGCGAGCAGCTCGGCAGCATCGATTTCGGCACGCCCGCGTCGGAGGATTTCAGGAAGAACATCGAGGCGCCCTGGTTTGCCTACTGGCTCAAGGGCAAGGGCACGCTCAAGCTGGCGGAAGCGACGACGTTCGAAGCCGGAACGGATACGTGGAAGTCGTACGATAGCTGGCCGCCGAAAAGCGGCGTGACGCAGCGGAAGCTGTTCACGCACGCGGATCACGAGCTGTCGCTCGATCCACCGCGCGACACCGGCGCGGCGGCGGTTGACTCCTACGTTTCGGATCCGGCGCACCCGGTGCCTTATCGCGCGCGCCCGATTCTCCCGACATACGGAAAGGGCTCCTCCTGGTCGAGGTGGCTGGTCGATGATCAGCGCTTCCTTCAGGGGCGGCCCGACGTGATGTCGTGGGAGACTGCTCCGCTCACACAGGATGTCGTCGTGAGCGGCGCGATCAAGGCGCATCTGTTCGCCTCGACCACCGGCTCGGATGTCGACTGGATCGTCAAGCTCATCGATGTCTATCCGGAGCAGGATGCGAGCGACCCGAAGCTCGCGGGCTATCAGCTCATGGTGGCGAACGACGTGTTCCGCGGCCGCTTCCGTAACGGCTTCGAACATCCCCAGCCGATCGTGCCGAACCACATCGACGAGTACGTCGTGGACCTGCACACGCAGGACTACAAATTCCTGAAGGGACACCGCATCATGGTCGAGGTGCAGAGCAGCTGGTTTCCGCTCATCGACCGCAATCCGCAGCGCTTCGTTCCCAATATCTTTGCCGCGGCGGATTCCGATTTCACGAAAGCGACGGAGCGGATCGTTCGGTCGTCGCGCGATGCCACCTACATCGACCTTCCAATCGCCGGGAGCACGGCGGGGATTCCTCCTGTCGTTCGATAGTCGGGCGTGCCCGTGCGGAAGCGCCACGGGACGGGCAAACAGAGAAGAAACACAGGCACTCCGGAAGCGCGGCCGGGAGCATGCTCCCGGCCCGCCCGGATGACTGCGTCACGATCACTGCTTCAAATTGAAGCTCGTTGTAGCCAGGACGATCCCCTTGTACGAAACGGTGGTCTGCCAGGTGCCCGTCGGCCACGCCGTGATCGTCTTCAGGTTGAAGATGTACTGCCCGGCATCAGCGTCGTATCTCCAGGCCGTCGAGCCGGCCGCGTAGTCGTTGACCTCGATCGCGTCTCCGTCCACCATGCCGTCCAACTGATTGATCACCAGGCGGAGGTCGCCTGCCAGATCCGTCGCGGGCGTGCCGTCGGCGTAGGTTGGCGGCAGGAACTTGTGTGGAATCGTGGAGCCTCGTTTGTGCGTACTGAACGGCGCGGTCATGCGCAGCGGTGTGAGGAAGCCGGTGGTGTTGACGTTCAGCCCCACGAACACGTCGAAGGTGCTCGGCACACTCTCGTTGCCTCTGGCGTCCGTGGCGGTGCACGAAACCGTCGTGGTGCTGCCGATCTCGAGCACGGTGCCCGCGATATAGTCGCAATTGAAGGTTGACGGCTCGGACACGTGACCGACGTCCGCCACCGTGATGCCGAGCGATGCAATGTCCAGCGTGGCGCCGTTGATGTCGGCGGCAATGAGATTGACGGTGCCGGTTGGGAAGCTGGTAAAAAAGGCCGGCGTCGTGTCCACGACGGTGATGTGGAAGCTGCCAGTGGTCTTGAGCCCACCGCCATCAGTCACCTCGCACGTCACGGTCGTCGTGCCGAGCGGGAACGTGTCTCCGCTGTTGTGATCGCAGCTCACCGCCGACGTCAGGTCCCCATCCTGGAGATCACTTGCCGTGACGGTGAACATCACGGTGGCTCCGGCGCTGCTGGTGGCCTCGATGTTGTCCATGTCGGCCGGCAGTACCAGTGTGGGAGCCGTGTTCACGACGGCGCAGGCGTTGAACGCCACGTTCACCGTGACGTCGGCGTTGTTGACGTTGAGACCCGGATTTCCGCTCGTGTGAACATCGAACGGTGCGATCAGGAAGCTGGAAGTTCCCGTAGCCATGTCGCTCGCGTTGACCACGGTCACGGTCACCGGGTACGTGGTCGTGGTCCCGCCGCTCTGCGCGGGCACGTTGACGGTCGTGGGCACCGAACCCGTCCAGGCAGTCCCGTTGAATTCCCAGTGCGTGTTCACCGAGAAGCTGGCGGCATTGACCTGATTGTTCCTCACAGTATAGGTGACGACGATCGCCTGTGATGCGGTTACGGAGCAGCTCTGAGGGGTGAGGCTCAGCGGCGTGGTCGTCGCTCCGCCCATGCTCGCTTGGGCCGTGACGACCGACAGAGATGGACGCTTTGGCTGCGGCGCGCGGACCGGCGCCGGCGCTCCTTCCGTGATCACCACCTCGCGCGATGGCGAGCTGGCACTCGATGCTGCGGTCGGACTGTCGCTGCTGCAGGCGGCCGCGAATGCCAGTGCGGCCAGGGCGGGGACGGCTGTGTACCGCATGAACGGTGTCTCCACTGACAAGTGTTCCGGCTGGTCGCTGCCGGGTGTCCCTGCTTCGGCGGCCGGGGCGGTCTCAATGCGAGACCCCCGGCTTTGCGGACCGGTCTCGCGACCGGGGTACCTTTGTCGGTGGGAGCTGGTATCGAATGGGGCCGACTTTCCTCCAGCCACCTGGCGCCGAACGGGCCTGAGGGTGACGTGGATTCAGAGAGCCTGAGCACCTTTGGCAAGAGCCCTGCCGTTGCAATGCGCAGCGGTGTGATCGGCTTTCCGCATGCTCGGTGGAAAGCCCTCAACCAGGCAGGCGACATGACGTTAGGCTGTGCTCACGGTGGCGTTCCCTTTTCGGAAGCGACACTAAACCAGATTTTCGGGACACGAGCGAGCCGCGCCGTCGACGCACGGCCGCTGCGGCGCTGATGCAACCTCGCAGCACCGGCAGCGGTCCGTGGACGTCACCGCGTGCCGGGCACGGCTGCACCCCACAGCGCTGACGGCATGTGCTCCACGAGGTAGGCGGTCACGCGACTGTTCGTCCGCCAGGCAGCGAGCAGCGAGTCTCGCAGATCGGGTATTGGCGTCATCCCTGGCTCGATCATCGTGAAGGGAACCTGCGTCAAATGTGAGCGCGACACATTGTCGATCGCGCTTGAGGCGCACTAACGACGCTCACACGCAACAGTCGAGCGACGCCGTCGCGCCCAGATCAATGGCGGCAGTGATTGGCCAGCCACTCCAGTACGCGCTCCGGATATACGCCCTCGCGCTGTTCGCGGGCCAGCGGATGCTGGATGCCCGGCAGCAGCGTGAATGTCGGGACCGATGTTGGGCCTGTCAGCTGCGCCATGCCGGCAAGCCCCCGCGTCCCCTGGTATGACTTGAGCTCGTTCGCAAGGACTGCCGGGAAGGAAGGCTCGCGTGCCTGCTCCGGATCATCCCAGAGATCCTGGACGCGGACGAATGCATGCTCCACCACTTCAACCCACACGCCCCAATTGCACGGCCGCGCCTCGCCGCGCACCGGGATCGGCAGCAGGACGCGGAGAAAATGCTGACGCCGCGTGTCCCCGGCGTCACGCACGCGGCAGTCGTCCTTGCCCCCGATGGTCCGGAAATCCCGTTCGTCGGGAGGAACGGCGAGGTACGCGTCGGGCCACCGGTAGCTCGGCTCCATTTCCGAGAGATCGTGAGCGGCGCCGCAGCGAGGGCAAACAACTTTATTCATTCAGCGCGGCGCCTTCATCCGCGATCGCACGACCGACTCCCAGTTCGACACGACGATCAGCTCGCCCGAGTCGGCACCCTGAAGAAAGATGAAGTGGCTGCCATCGGGCATGACGTCATAGTTGGCGTGCGGGTTGCCGGCGAGCAGGTACGTGTCGGTCAGCATCGTGTCGCGCCGCGCGATGGTGAATGCCGCACCGCCACTGATCGTCGCCGCCATGAGACGTCCGTCGCCGCGATAGAACAGGCGATGCCCGTCCCTCGACCACACCGGTTCGGTGCCACCGTTGGATGAGACCTGGACCCGACCGCCCGGCCCCGGGAATGGCTGCACGACCACTTCGCTCTGCCCCGATTCGTCCGTACTGAACGCAACCCAGCGCCCGTCTGGCGAGACCCGCGGCATCATCTCGATGGCCGTCGGGCTGGCCGCGATGGGTCGTGGCGTGCTGTCGCCGGCGAGGGCCCGATAGTAGATGTCCGCGCCCAGCGTATCGAGCTGGTACACGAGGTAGCGCGCATCGGGCGTTATCACGGCCTCGAAGACGTCCTCGTGGTTTCCCAGCAGCAGCGGCGTGGCCTCGGCACTCAGGTCGGCGGGGCGCCACCAGATGCCGGTGCGATTCGCGCGATCGGAGCGGTACAGTACGCGCCTGCCGTCGGGGGACCATTCGGCGCGTTCGTTCGTGGTGCCTTCGGTGGTCAGTCGGGTCACTGTCCCGGAGCTGAGTTCGTCCAGCCAGACATCGCGACGGTCGGTACTGCCAATGGTGATGGCGAGCCGCCGCGCATCTGGAGAGAGCCTGGGGAAGGCGTAGTCCCGCAGGTCGCCGAGGATGGTGCGCGAGGTTCCGCCAGCCCCAGCCTCCACGACTCGCGAGAGTTGCGAGCCGCTTTGATAGAACAGCGTGCCGCGCGCGAGCGCCGCGCGTGCCATTCCGCTGGTGTTGTTGATCACCACGTTGTCCACGAGCCGCACCGGCGCCCCGAGGAGCCTGCGCTTCGCCACATCGATGGGAACGCCCATGATCACCCCGGTGGCCGTGGCGTACACCAGCGTGCCATCCGTTACGCCCAGTGGCTCGATGCCCGGGAGGTCGAGCACCGTTGCTTCACCCGTGGCGAGCGATGCAATCGCGATCCTGGCACTCGTGAGTGAGCTCGAGCTCCAGCTCGAATACAGCACGCTGCGCTCGGCGTCGAGCACGAGCGGGAAATCACGGAAGACTTCACCGGGCACCCGCCCGCGGACGCCGAGTTCCCTGGCCGAACCTCCCGATTCAGGAATGACATAGAACGCCGTGTTCCCTGAAACGACGATCACTCCGGTCGTTGACCAGCTCGCGCCCGCGAACGTGCCCGGTGCAGTCGCCAGCAACTGCGGCGCACCCCCGTCCACGCCAATCCTGTAGAGTTGATTGCCGCGGATGAACGCGAGCGACCGGCCGTCGGGTGAGAAGGTTGGCTGGCTCGCGTCCTCGGTTCCGGCGAGCGGCCGCGCGGTCACGTCGTCCAGAGAGCGGATCATCAACTGCAGATGGCCGCCTTCGCCCTCGCCGGCATATGCCAGCGTCCGGCCGTCGGGCGAGACGGCCATCACGTTGTTGCCGAGCGAGTTGGTCCGGCCGCTTGGCGCTGTTGGAATGGCGAAGCGGACCACCATCCCGGCGGCATCCGATTTCGCACGCCAGGTCCACGCCGCGAACAGCGCGCTCCCCACCGCGATGGCGGCGAGCGCGAGCACGACGGGATCGCGAAGTCGGTTCCTCCATCCGGTGTGCTCACGCGCGCTGCCACGCGATGGCGACGCCGCTCTACCCCGCGTGCGCGCTGGCTCCGATGGAACGTGCAGCGCTGCGGCGAACTGCGCCGCGGTCGCGTAGCGATCGGCCGGCAGCTTCTCGAGCGCCGTGAGCACGGCCTGTTCGACCGCGGAGGGAACGGTGTCGCGCTGCGGGTAAATCGGACGGGGCCGCTCGGTCATCACCTTCGCCACGATCGCCTGCGCGGTGCTGCCCGTAAACGGTGGATCGCCGGTGAGCATCTCGTATAGCGTCGCACCGAGCGCGTACACGTCGGATCTCGCCGTAATCTCCCGTTCTCCCATTGCCTGCTCGGGTGACATGTAGTGCGGCGTGCCCAGCGACATCCCCGTCTCGGTCATCCGCGTTCCCGCCGTGTTGCTCACGGCGAGCGCAATGCCGAAGTCCGCCACGAGCGCGGCGCCGTCGTGCAGCAGGATGTTCTCGGGCTTGATATCGCGGTGAATCACGCCGTGGCGGTGCGCGTAGTCGAGCGCGCCGGCAACCTCGCTGGCGATCTGCACGGCCTCGGGCACGGAGAGCTGCTTCTCGCGCCGCAGGCGGTCGCGCAGTGACTCGCCCTCCACGAACGGCATAACATACCACGCGGTGCCGCCCACCTCTCCGCTGTCAATGAGTCCGAGGATGTGCGGGTGCTGCAGGGTGGCAATGGTCCTGATCTCGCGCAGGAAGCGCTCGGCGCCAATGACGGCGGCGAGCTCCGGCCGGAGGACCTTGATCGCGACCTTGCGGTCGTGCTTGAGGTCATGGGCCAGGTACACCGTGGCCATGCCGCCCTGGCCGAGCTCCCGCTCGATCCGATAGTCGCTGCCGAGGGCGACGGCGAGAGTGTCCGTCACGATGCGGGACGTCTCCAGGTGAGATGTGGCCGGGAATAAGAGCGGGTACAATGTGTGGCAGGCACCGGCGAAAGGCGAGAGGCAGGAGTCGTGCGGGGAATTCGGCTGTCTTCGGCCGGAGAGGCCATGCTGGATTTGGACTCCACCACGCCCGGAGCACAGCCGCTTTCCACTACCGCAACGACCCTGGCTTGACAGAATCGCGCCGCGATACGACCGTCTGGCATGGAGAGAAAAAGTTATCTTTCCGACACCGCCGCCCCGCACAGCCACCGTGTGCGCGACAGCACAGCCGTCGTTGCGGTTCTCGTGTTGTCCGCGGCGGTGTTTTGGCGCACCGCCTATCCTACCGTCACCTGGTGGGATTCCAGTTCGTACTCCCTCGGCGCCGCGACGCTGGGCATCGAGTCGCCGCCCGGGTCGCTGCTCCTCACGCTCCTCGGCTGGCCCGTTGCGCACGTCCCGCTCGGTGCCTCGCCCGCGCACCGGCTCAACCTGTTCGCCGGACTTCTCGCCGCCGTCACGGTGGCGCTCGTGTGCGCCGTCGCGCTGCGACTGCTGGGAATGAGCGGACGCTCGATCAACGCCAGCGCCGGCAGGGCCATCGGCGCCGGTCTCGGCGCGCTGACGCTCGCCTTCGGCCCCACACTCTGGGAGCACGCCATCAAGTTCACCCCTTACGTACTCACCACGGTGTTCACGGGCCTCATCCTGTGGACGCTGGTCCGCTGGTGGGCCAGCGCTGATGACCCCGACGCCTGGCGCTGGATCGCGCTGCTCGGGCTGCTCGTAGGGCTCGACTTCAGCGTGCACCGCACCAACGCGCTGCTTGTGCCCGGCGCGCTGGCGTGGATCCTCATGCGCCGTCCCCGAACACTCACATCACCACGCGCCGTGTTCGCCGGCGCCGGCGCGCTCGTGGCCGGCCTCTCGCTGCAACTGCTGCTCATCCCCATCGCGACGCACGGGCACTCGTCGCTCGACTTCGCGAACCCCGGCAACCTCTCGCGACTCTGGGACTACATCACGATCAAGCAGCTCGGCGGATCGTTCCTCCTCGATCTCTTTCCGCGCAAATCTCCGCTCTGGTCGGTGCAGACGATGGATCTTCTGCGCGTGCTGGGCGCCAACTTCCTCCACTGGCGCGGCGCGGCCGGGCCGGCGGGCGTGCTGCCGGCGCTCGCCGCCACGCTGGGACTCGTAACACTGTGGCGCCGGAACGCCCGCCTGGGCACGGCGTGGCTCGTGCTGCTCGTGTCGCAGGCCGCGCTCACGGTGATCTACTTCAACATCCCCGCGAACTTCTTCCGCCCCTTCGACCGTCACTATCTGCCCGTGTGCGTGACCGTCGCCGTGCTCGTCGCCTGCGGGCTGGGCGTGGCGGGCGAGTGGGCCTGGGACGTGCTGCGCGCGCGACGCCAGCCGATTCTCGGCGCGGCCGCAGCCGCCGCGGTCCTTGCCGTGCTCGCAGCCGCGGCGCCGCTCATGGCCAACTGGAGTGCGAGGGATGCATCGGAGCGCTGGTTTACCGCCGACTACGCCGCCAATGCCCTGCGAGTACTCCCACCGCGAGCGATCTACTTCACCGTGGGCGACAACGACACCTTCCCGGTCATGTACATGCAGTCCGTGGAAGGCGTGCGGCCCGATGTGACGATCATCAATCTGTCCGTCGCCAACATCCCGGACTGGCCCGACAGATTGAAACGGCGCGATCCATCGCTGCCGCTCTCGCTCGCGGAACCGGAGCGAGTCGCGCTGACGCGCAGCGTGTGGGCCGACACGAGCGTCACGATTCCCGTGTCGGGTAGCGCCGAGGAACTCGGCATCGCACCCAATACGCCGGTGCCGGGGTCCATCACGCTGAGCGTGCATCCGGGCTACGGCACGAAGCTGCTGCCGGCGGAAGTCATGCTGCTCGACATCGTGCGCACCAACCGCTGGCGGCGTCCGCTTACCTTCGCAACCAGCGGCACGCGCTACGCCATGGAGTGGCTCGCGCCCTATGGCCGCCTGGACGGCACATATTTTCGCGTCGTGCCGCTGCGCGACCCGCCGCCGGATACGGCTCTGCTGCGCAGGAACCTCTTTCAGGTCGCGCACTATAGGGGCTATGCCGGTGCAGGTGTGATCGTGGACGATATCTCCCACACCATGGCGTCGCTCTCCTACAACGGATTGCTGGCGTTACTCGACGCCGAGCGCGGGAGCGTATCCTGCTCGGACGACCTCAGAGCGTTTGGCAGGCTGGTGCCGGCGCGATGGGCGAGGGACACCGCAGACGTGCGATCCGCGTGTCACTGAGAGGGTTTTTGACGCGCTTTGGTCACTCTCTGCGAGTGCCCGCGAATGCGAACGTCTGTTGGGTACTCGAAGCGCGGCGATTGCCGCGGCCCGCCCGGCGCTTCATACTCCCGGAAACCAACCGCCCCCTGAAATGGATGTTCGACACGGTTCCGACGTGAAGCCGCCCCGCCCCGCCCGGTGGCGCCGCCTCGCGCTGCTGCTCCTCCTCATTCCCTTCGTCGGCACGCTCTGGGTGGCGTCGTATGCGTCGCTGACGCCGCGGTTGTGGGGCATTCCGTTCTTCTACTGGTATCAGCTCCTCTGGATCGTGATCAGCGCGGGCATCACGATCATCGTGTACGCGGTGGACCGCTCGTGAGGTCCGGCGTGCACCTCGTGGCGCTCACGGTGGTTGTCGCGCTCTTCGCGTTCGTCACCGTGCTCGGTTTCGTCGCCGCGCGCTGGCGCCGCGGCGATCTCGACCTGCTCCACGAATGGGGACTCGCGGGCGGCCGCTTCGGGACGGTGGTGACGTGGTTCCTGCTGGGCGGCGACCTCTATACGGCGTACACATTCATTGCCGTCCCGGCGCTCGTGTTCAGCGCCGGCGCGATCGGCTTCTTCGCCGTGCCGTACACGATCATCGTCTACCCGCTGGTGTTCGTGCTCATGCCGCGTCTCTGGTCGGTGTCGCGCGCGCACGGCTACGTGACACCGGCGGACTTCGTGCGCGGACGCTACGGCAGCAGCACGCTTGCGCTTGCGGTGGCCGTGGCCGGCATCCTCGCCACCATGCCATACATCGCGCTGCAGCTCGTGGGCATCCAGGTGGTGATCGCGGGACTCGGCATCACCGGCACCGGATTCATGGGTGACCTGCCGCTCATCATCGCCTTCGTGATCCTGGCCGCGTATACCTACTCGAGCGGTCTGCGCGCCCCGGCCATGATCGCGCTGGTGAAGGATGCGCTCATCTTCATTGCCGTCATTGCCGCGATCACGATCATCCCCGCCAGGCTCGGTGGATACGGACACATCTTTGCCGCTGTGCCCACGGCCAGACTGCTGCCCGCGCCAAAGCAGTACGCCGCCTACGCCACGCTCGCCCTGGGGTCGGCACTGGCCCTCTTCCTGTATCCGCACTCCATCACCGGGGTGCTGAGCAGCAGCGGACGCGACGTCATCAAGCGCAATGCCGCCTTCCTCCCGGCGTACAGCATTCTGCTCGGGCTGATCGCGCTACTGGGCTTCATGGCCGTGGCGGCAGGGATCAAGCCGGACGCGGTGTACGGTGCGCAGTGGGCCGTGCCCGCGCTGTTCAACATGATGTTCCCGCAGTGGTTCGCCGGCGTCGCCTTTGCCGCGATCGCGATCGGCGCGCTCGTGCCGGCGGCCATCATGTCCATAGCCACCGCCAATCTCTTCACGCGCAACATCTACCGCGAGTACTTCCGCCCGAACGCCACGCCGCGCCAGGAAGCGCGCGTGGCCAAGGCGGCGTCACTCGTGGTCAAGTTCGGCGCGCTCGCGTTCATTCTCGCGCTCCAGAATGCACGACAGGAGGCGATCAACTTCCAGCTCCTGGGCGGGGTGTGGATTCTCCAGACATTTCCCGCGGTGATCTTCGGGCTGTACACGCGCTGGTTCCACAGGTGGGCGCTGCTCGCGGGGTGGGTAGTGGGCATGGTATCCGGCACCGCGATGGCCGCGTCGCAGCACTTCACCGCCATTTACCCGCTGCATGTTGGCAGCTTGGCGATAGCCGGATACAGCGCGTTCTTCGCGCTCATTGGGAACATCGCGGTGACCGTACTACTGACCCTGGTGCTCGACGCAGTCGGCGTCGCACGCGGGACCGACGAGACGATTGCGGCGGACTATACGGGAGCGCACGTCTCTGTGCTGGACGTGGCACGTGACACAGAACGTCCGCAATCGCGCAGCGGAACCGCGACCGCGTAGCTCGCTCGTCGCATTCCCGCGGTCCTGCTCTTCCTGACTTCGGATTCAGTGCGAGCCATTCACCTCTCTCGGAGCATGACTGGCCGCACCATCGCGCAGGTCCGCGAGATGCTGCAGCGTGAACACGACGGGCCCAGGGCTGCCATCCTTGTTCCACGCGTCGTACTCCGGCGCCCAGTACATCACGCCCAGGCCGTGCGCGTACTGCACCGTGTTGACGACGTCCACCATGAACTGCAGTCGTCCCTCGGGCGTGACGGGCCAGAGCATGTCCGGATTGTCCGGCGAGTGCGACTGCTCATACCCCGTCTCGGCCACCAGAAAGTCCTTGTGATAGCGGCTGGCGCAATTCTGCATGTTCGCCAGCAGTTGCTCCAGCGTCCCGTGCCGCCACGGCGGATAGAAACTCTGCGCGATGATGTCGTACGGCACATTTGCGCGCTGCAGATGGTCGAAGAACCACTGCGTCGTCGCCCAGTCGCCACCGCGGTCGATGTGGATCGCGATGCGGGGCGGCGTATCGCCGGCCGCCGCCTTCACCCCGCGAATGCCGGCCTTCAGCAATCGCGTCAGGTGGTCCCACTGCACGTCGTCGTCATACGGCTCTGGCGGCAGGTACTGACTCGACCCCGGCACGCGCACCTGCCCTGCTGGCCACAGCATGCCGCGCGTGATCTCGTTGCCCACCTGCACCCAGTCGGGCATCGCGCCGGCATCCTTGAGCGCCTTGATCGTGGCAAAGCTGTACTGCTCGACGCGCGCCTCGAGCGAGTCGAAGCTCAGACCGCGCCACGCGACCGGAATCTCCTGGTGCTGCGGATCCGCCCACGTGTCCGAGTAGTGAATGTCGAGCAGCAGAAGCGACCCTGAGTCCTTGATGCGCTTCGCCAGCGCAATCGTGTTCGCGAGGGAGTTATCGGGGGCCTCGCGTACCGGCGACACGAACACGCGCAGGCGGAACGCCGTCCATCCATGCTGGCGGAGAATGGTCAGCTCATCACTGGGCGTGCCGTTCTCCTGATAGACGCGGGGCGGGCGGCCAGGACGCGGCGCATCCAGCGCGGAAATGTCAGCGCCGAGGTAGAAGGGCGATGACGCGGATGACGCGGCCGGCGCGGTTGCGGCACGGGTAGCGGGCGCCGAGGCGCATGCCGCGGCGCCCAGTGCGAGGCAGACGACGGCCAGGCAGGCGGATGGATTGTTCTGCATTGCGGACACGAAGAAAAATTCAAGGCGAAGCGGCGCATGCGACACGACGATCCTCTCCGCCGCATCGCCCGTCAATCTTGCAGGACGAAGTACCTTGAACGCAACCACCATCCGCCCTGGTGGCGCACAGACGCCAAGGCACGCAGGATCCGGGGCGGCGCCCGTGGCCCAGGCGGTTCGCGCTCACCGGCCGGCTCGGCCGGCCGCTCCAGTAGCCTTGACAGGGGAACGCAGCGCCCCTAGCGTACCCCTAACCTTGCCCAGGGAACATCCATGCCGGCCACGCACGATCCGGGCGACCTCCTTCAGGGCACGCTCGGCATTCTCATTCTGAAGTCCCTCCTTCTTGCGCCCGCGCACGGTTATGCCATCTCGCGCTGGATCGAGGAGACCACCGGCGACGTATTGCGCATCGAGGAAGGCTCGCTCTACCCGGCCCTGCGCCGCCTTGAGGATCGCGCGCTCGTTACGTCACGCTGGGGACGGTCGGAGAACAACCGCCGAGCACGGTTCTACACCATCACCGCCGCCGGTCGCCGGCATCTGCGCAACGACGCCTCCACGTGGCTGCGCTACTCGCAGGCGGTGACGCGCGTCTTGCGCGCCGACCCGGCAATCCCATGAGGCGGGAACGCGCGCCGCGCCGGCGGGGCTCTCTGCGGTTCCTGCGCCCCGACGTGCCTGCCGACGTCGACGATGAGCTTCAGTTCCATATCCAGATGCGCATTGAGCGCAACCTCGCGCTCGGCATGTCGCTGGAGGACGCGCGGCGCGACGCGATCGAGCGATTCGGCGAGGTGGGCACGGTCCGCGCCCAGCTCGTCGAGCATGACGAGCGCCGGCAGACCACGCGCCGGCGCGCGGAGTACGTCGCCGATTTCGTGCAGGATGTGAAATTCGGTGCGCGCGCGCTGCGGCGAGCCCCGGTCTTTGCCGTGGCCGCCGCACTCACACTGGCGCTCGGCATCGGCGCCAATACGGCGATTTTCTCCATCGTCAATGCCGTACTGCTGCAACCGCTGCCGTACACACATCCCGAGCGACTCGTGACGATCGGCCAGGGCTCGCTCGGCGAGTACCAGGCACTGCGCGAACGGCTGCGTACCATCACGGAACTCGCGGCGTGGGTGCCGGCCACGCACCCGGTGGACGACGGCCGTCAAGCCATCCGCCTCAACGGCGTCGCCGTGACCACGAATCTGATGCCACTGCTCGGCGCTGCGCCGATGATCGGGCGAGGCTTTGCGCCGGAGGACGGCACGTACGGCAGCAGCCCCGTCATGATCATCAGCAACAGCCTGTGGCGGCGCGAATTCGGCAGCGCGAGCGACATCGTCGGGCGCAAACTCCTGGTGGACGGTGCGCCGTACACGATCGTCGGCGTCATGCCGCCTTCATTTCAGTATCCCGCCAACGACGTGGAGTACTGGCTGCCCTACACCATCAGCCCGGCCAATATCGGGCTGATGTGGGGAGTGGGCGGCAAGGAGTTCATCGGTCGCCTCGCGCCGAATGCGACCCTCGAGCAGGCGCGACGCGAGCTGCGCACCGTATGGCCTTCCTTGCGACGGCTGAATCCCCTATGGGATCCCGGCGCTACATATCGCGTCGACGCCACCGTCACGCCCCTCAAGGCCGATCTGGTCGGCTCCGCCAGGTCGCTTCTCCTGATGCTCTTCGGCGCGACGCTGCTCGTGCTGCTCATTGCCTGCGTCAATGTCGCGAACCTCCTGCTCGCGCGCGCCACGGCTCGCGAGCGCGAGCTCGCGGTGCGCGCCGCGCTCGGCGGCGGGCGCGGCCGACTGGTGCGCCAACTCGTCACAGAAGGGCTGTTGCTCGCGATCGTGGGAGCCGCGGCCGGAATCGGACTCGCGGTGCTCGCCGTGCACGCGCTCATCGGGATCATCCCCACCGGTATCCCACGCTCCGGTGCCATTGCGATGAACGGCATGGTACTCATCTTCACGCTCCTCGTCTCGCTCGTCACCGGGGTCGTCTTCTCCGCTATCCCCGCGATCCGCGCGACGGCCGGCGGCTCTTCGGTGGGCACACGCTCCGGTCGGCGCGCAACATCGGGCGTCTCGCACACGCGCATCGCTGGCATGCTCGTCGCCGGCGAGATCGCGCTCGCGGTGATGCTCGCTGTCGCGTCACTGCTGCTCGTGCGCAGCTTCGCCGCGCTGCGGTCCATCGCCCCGGGCTTCGAGCCCATGCAGGTCATCGCGGCGCGCATCTCGGCGCCCGCCGGAAGCTACCCGCCCGGCAGCGCGCGTCTGACCGGGTTCTATCGGGACGTGCTGGATCGCGTCCAGGCGCTGCCCGGCGTGCGTGACGCGGCACTCGTCGATCAGCTCCCGCTCGCCGCGCCAATGAGGGGCCTGGCGATACGCGTGCAGGGACAGCATGAGGACGTGACGCAGCTGCTTCCGTCCATCCAGCACGTGCAGTCGGTATCGCCAGACTACTTCGCGACGTTGCGCATTCCCCTGCTGCACGGCCGACCCTTCACCAACCGGGATGGCGCCGACTCGCCACCAGTCGCGATTGTAAGTCAGAGCGTCGCGCGCGAATTCTGGCCGAACGGCGATGCGATCGGCAAACGCATCGGCTATCCGTTCGACAGTCCGTGGATCACGATCGTCGGGATCGTGCCGGACACAAAGCAGGACAGCCTGCGCGACACGTCGAGGGTGGCGATCTACATGCCATGGTCGCAGACCTCGAGCCGGGTGGGGAGCGAGTTGTGGCTCGTTGCGCGCAGCGCCGGCGATCCGCGCGCCACGGGAGCCGACATCCGCCGCATCGTGCACGACATCGATCGCGCCGTTCCGGTGAGCGACGTCCGCACGATGGATGCGGTGGTGGCCGAATCGGTCGTGGGCTCGCGCTTCACGGCGGCGCTTGTCACCGCGTTCGCCTTGCTCGCGCTCGTGCTCGGTGCGGTGGGGATCTACGGCGTGGTGTCGTATCTGGTGAGCGAACGAACGCGCGAGGTGGGCATTCGCATTGCGCTCGGCGCATCCGCGGCCGGCGTGGTGCGCCTCATCGTGGGACGTGCCCTGCGCCTCGCCGCGGCCGGCACGATAGCGGGAGTCATCTGCGCCATGGCCGCGACGCGCGCACTCCGGCAGTGGCTCTACGGTGTCTCGCCGAGCGATCCCCTCACGTTCGGGGCGGTCGCCGTGGTGTTTCTGGGGATCGCGGCATTCGCGAGCTATGCGCCGGCGCGCCGCGCGACACACGTCGATCCCGCAGTGACGCTGCGGGAGGAGTGATTCGGGTTCGCGTCGGCGACTCCCGCGGCCCGCGAACGAGTGGTTGCTGCGAACCGTCGATTCACCGCGCCCCTGCCGCCAACGTCGTACGGCGTGAGTCCGAGCGCCTCGAGGCAGGACCCGAGGAGATCCAGCTCGACGCTCCAGTTGAGCGACGTCCGCACTATCAGTTCCGCCTCGCCTCGGTGTCGCTCAGCCGGGCCAGCCGGCGCCGCACGTTCTCCACTTCCGGCTGGAGTTCGGGATCGGCGTTCTTCCAGAGTTCAATGAACGCGCCATAGTGCGTCGCGGCGTGCTGGCGATCCCCTTTCGCCTCGTACAGTTCGCCCAGTCGCTTGTGGATGCCGGCCAGCACCATCGCATCGCCGAACCGGATATTCCCATTCTCGGCGCCAAAGATCTTCTGAAAGTAGGGCGTAGCCAGATACGCCTGGTATTCCGCGATCGCCGAATCGGCCTGCCCGAGCGCGTCGAAGGCTCTCGCGATCGCAAAGTGCGTGCACGGCGCACACTCGTCCGATGGGAGACCGTCATAGGCGGTGTCGCTCCGCCGGAACTCGTCGAGCGCGGTCTTCGCGTCGCCCCGCGCCAGCGCAATGGTCCCGAGCGCGCCGTGAAGCGCCGGCGCCGCGATGCGGAGCCGACTCGTGTCCGTCACCGCGCGGCGGTAGTCGGCAATCACGGATGCAGCCCGGTCGGCATCGCCCGCCAGGGCGTAGGCTGTCGCGGCGGTAAAATAGGGGCGGTCGGCCACGGGAATGCGCTGCAGCGGGATGTCCGCCAGCGCGGCATTCACCGCCTGCACTGCGCGAGGCGACGGCCCGTGAAACCATGCATCCAGCGTTGCCGCGAAGATGGCCTGGTCGAGCCGCTCCCCGTCCGTGCGCGGCTGCAGCCCGGATATCTCGCGCTCGACGCGCTGGCTGGACGCCAGTTGTCCATGCAGCAGCGAGGCCGCTTCGTGCGAGGTGAGCGCCCAGGCTCGGTACGTGGCGTCGCCCGTGCGCTCCATGCTGTCCACCAGATGCTGGTAACCAGTCGTGTCAGCCTTCGCATAGCGAAGCATGAGATCGTGCAGCCTGATGCCGTGCGCGTCAGGAGAGCGTTTCTCCCAGTCTTGCAGCAGCGTCGCCGCCCTGTCGACGTGCCCCTGATCGATCGCCAACTCGATGGCGTTCCCGGCGGCGATGCCCGGTTCCCGATTGTGCCGCATCGCGATCACATCCAGCGACTCCGCTCGAGCGTAGGCGCGTTCCGTGCGAAGCACTTCGCCCGCGTTTACCGGCGCCACGGTCGAGTCGCCGCGCTCCAGGAGCGCGAGGTACGCGGCGAGCGCACGCCCGCGGTCTCTGTGCGGCCCCTCCAGGAAGTAGTACGCTTCGGTCTGCAGGCGCTCCATTTCGGGGAGCCGGTCGCGCAGCCGGTAGGCGCGCTCGAGGGCGGAATCGACCTCGCTGGGCGAGCCGCCTGAGTTGTTCACCGCTACGGCGAGCAGCCGCCACGCCGACCCGAAGTTGGAGTCGGCGGCCACAGCCTGACGGGCGAACCGCACAGCCATCCGCGGATTCTCCTCGATGCCGTTCGCGCGGAGACCCTGGCTGTACATGCGAAGCGCCTCGAGCGACGCCGTCGTTGCCTGCGCCAGCGGCGGGCTACCCTGTACGCTGCGCAGCGATTCCCCGATCTTCGAGCGAAGCTCACGCGCCAGCTTGTCGGCCGCATCGATCAACCCCCGCGGGCCATCGCCCGACTCCTGAAACGACGCGAGCTCGGTGCCAGAGTCGGCGGAGACGAGCCGGAGGGACACGATGTAGCCCGTCCCGACGCCCGTGACCTGACCGTCCACCACGGCCTTCACGCCCTCGCGCTGGGCCATCTCGCGCGCCGTCGCGAGATCGAGCCGCGTGGTGGGCGGACGCGCCATGCGCCGGAGCGCCGCCGCGACCTGCGGCGCTGGCACGAGCGAGATCATCTGCGACTGCGACAACGCCGACCGGACTGCGTCGCTCACCACGGCGCCGAGTGCGGTGTCCGTGTGCTGCACGGCGAAGTCCGCGATGATCACCGGCTCGCGCGCCGTGAAGCTGCCGCGCGCGAGGAGCGATCCGGCGGGCCCGATGCCCAGCGTACGCAGCAGCATGAACGCACCCACCAGCAGCACGAACCCGCCTACGGCGTACACGCCGCCTGCCGTCGTGCGCCGCCACGACAGGTGCGGGCTTGCCCTGAGCGCCAGCGTCGCCATCGTGCCCCGCGTGGGCAGGCTGGGCGTGCCGCCCGGCGTGAAGGTCGGTGACGCCATGGCCGCGCGGCGCGCCACCCGCTGCGCGTAGCCCGTGAAGAGGATGACGGGCAGGCCAAGCGCCATCACAATGAGCGAACCGGGAAAGACCCAGTCCGGCAATCCGATGCCGACGATTGCCGCCTTGGCCAGTACCGCGACGGCCACGAACGCCACCGCGTACACCAGGAGCGCGCGCTGAATCATTGCGCGCCCGCCAATGAGAATCCCGGGCAGCGCTGCCTGCCGAGACGAATCGCTGGTGGAAATCGTATCGAGCACCGCGAGCAGTTCATCGGCGCTCCGCGGGCGCGCATCCGGCTCCTTCTCGAGACAGCGCGCGATGAGGCGCGCGAGTTCGGGCGGTGTGTCGGGACGCAGCTCCGTCACGGGCTTCGGCGTCTCGCTCATGTGCGCGGCGAGCAGCCGCTGCGGCGTTTTCGCGTCGAACGGCGGGCGGCCTGCGAGCAGCTCGTACGCCATGCACCCGAACGCGTAGAAGTCGGCGCGCTGATCGATGTTCGGATCGCCCGCCGCCTGCTCCGGCGCGATGTACGCCGGCGTGCCGAGCGCCGTCCCGAGCTGGGTAAGTGTCGCGCCGCGCACGCCGGCCGTTGCGGATGCGGCAATGGCTTTCGCGATCCCGAAGTCGGTGACCACCGCCGTGCCGCGGCTCAGCAAAACGTTGTCCGGCTTGATGTCGCGATGCACCACGCCGCGCTCGTGCGCGTACGCAAGAGCGCGCGCAACGTCGCGCAGAATCGACGTCGCTTCGGCGATCGGGAGCGGCCCGTGCGCCAGTCGCGCGCGCAGACTCTCGCCATCCACGTACGGCATGGTGAAGTACGGGGCGCCGGCGCTGTCTCCCGCGCTCAGGACCGGCACGATGTTGGCCTGCTGCAGCGATGCCGCGAGCAGGATCTCGCGCTCGAAGCGCTCCGCGCTCAGTCCCTGCATGAGCTCGGGCGCGAGCACCTTGACGACAACTTTTCGATTCAGCCGGTGCTCATCGGCCACGAAGACGCGCGACATGCCACCGCCGCCGAGTTCCCGGCCAAGGGTGTAGGAGTCGCGCAGCGTGTTCTGGAGTTGTTCCCGCAGGTCCATCGTGGGCGCGGTGTCTGGGAGGGTGGCACAAACGTACGCATGCGCCGCGACGCTCGCCAGCGTTGGGGCAGCGCGCCGGGAGTCCTGTATATCTGCCGGCGGACGCAGCCGCCGGCTATCGCTATTGGCGCGCTATCGGAGGTAGTAATCCACGGTGGACACCACGCGCACCACCTTGGCGATCTGGCTCGATTCGGAAATGCCGGGCGCCTGATCCCGCGGAAGAATCTCGAACACGCCCTGGCTCGCATGGCGAATGCCGCCTACCGCGCTGTGCGAGTCGCGTGCGAATTGATCGGCCGCCTCGCGGGCGCGCGCCGTCGCGCTCGCGATCATGCTGGGCTTGAGCCCGTTGAGACCGGTAAATACGAACGTCGGCCCGCTGTCGCCACCGCCATATCCCGAGGTTCCGGAGGACACGACGACGCCGATGGCCGCCAGCTCGCTGATCTGCTGGCTCGCCTTGAGCACCACGTCCGGCCTGGTGGAGCGCACAAGTACCATCTGCTGGACGATGTAGCGGTTGGCGGGCCGGCGATCGGATGCGTACTGATTCGCCAGCGCATCCGTCACAGAAAAATCGGCGAGCTGGATCTGTGTCGTGTCGATGCCGCGTTGCGTGAGGAACTGACGGACGCCGGCGATGCTTCTGGCCACCTTGGCATTCGCTGCTGCGAGGTCATTGTCCGCGCCGACGACGCGCAGCGGCCAGATTGCGAGATCGGCCTTCACCTCCTGCTCGGCGACGCCCTTGACGGTCACGTATCGGTCGGATGCTCTGGCCCGAGCGAATCCGTTCCCGGCGAGAAAACCGCCGAGCGTGAGCCCGAGCGCGAGAATGGCTGCACGGTACAGGCCGTGGTCATCGGTCACGTGAGACGTCTCCAGAAGGTGCGTCAGGACTCGATGTCCTGACCGAAAACGATTCCTACGCCATTGAGATCCTGGACACCGAACTCCCGGACTCCGTACGGCCGATCCGCGGGCTCGGACGCGACGGCCGCACCGCGGCCGAGAATCTCACGGTAGTAGGAATCCACATCGCGGACCCACTGGAACAGGTGGACCCCGCTGGGAGTACAGTCCTGCCGGACGAAGTGAATCGCCGAGTTGTCGCGCCAGACCACTGCATAGCTGTCGTCGCCGAAATCCCATGTGAACCCGAGGACGTCGCGATAGAACATCGCCGCCGACTTCACATCCGGCACGTGCAACACCGGCGCGCCTTGAAAGAATTGTGCCGGGCTTGATGTGGGCATTGCTGGCATCGTCGGCCTCGTTGTGTTGGTGTTCTGCGTCAGCCTGTGGTCCGATCCGAGGAACTCGAACGGCGCGCATGGTGCTCAACGCAGCAGCGCGCGCCAAACTGCGAATGAGAAAACGCCGATCGATGCCGCCAGACCGATCCAGAGGCTCGGGACAGGACCGGGTTCCAGGACCGATCGCTCCGGCTTGTCGGGGTCGTAGTACACTGCGACGTCGCGGTTGTCGTGATAGAAGTGATAATCCTCCGCTGCCGACTGATCGTCAGTGGTCCATCCAAAGCGCGTCCGCCACCCATCGAAGCTGCGAGGGCCAACCTTATACGTATACCTTATGAATGCCCTTGCCCGGTCTGGGTCCATACTGCCCCGGTGCACCGGGTTGAGTTGGGCACTCTCGATCCGACCGGGAACGGAGGGCCAGCTGCGGCTGGCCATGGCGATACGAAGACGCCACGTGTGCCACACGCCGGACACAATGCCCGCGAGCCCCAGCAGTGTGGTACTGGCATTCCGACCGGCGAGAGTTGCATAGACCATTGTCATGTACTGACGATTTGAGTGTCCTTCACCAGCCGTAAGTGTGCAGTCGAATCACCGAATTCGGCTCCGCCTCGCCGACGATGCCCGATCATGCCATGGTACCAAGCGTCCGCGCGCCACCGGCTTCAGTCGTCTTACCAACACCCGTTGCCGGCATGCCCTCGGCGACGACCCAGCAGGCGCCCGCCAAGGCCCAGGTGAAGAGAAATTCCACCCAGTTCGATGGGAGCCCCGGTTTGGTGATCACCGCCGGGATCCAGACGAGCACCGCGAACACAGTCAGCATGGCGGCTTCCGCCGCCGCCGACCAACGCGGGTAGATCGAGAACAGGACACCCAGGCCGGCCGCAATCTGGGCGGCGCCCGCGACATCGGCCCATGCGGTACGATATGGCAGCCATGATGGCACCAACGACGCGGTGCGAGCGGCAAACTCGAAGAAGTGCGAGAGCCCGAACGTCACCAGCGAGAGCCCGACGAGGATTCGCGCTATCGTCACGCCGTGTTCGGCCGCGGCCAGATGCAGTTTCGAGCCCGTGCGCATTTCCGCGAGCCACGTGAAGAGAACCAGCGCGCCGGCGAAGGGAACCCCAACCTCACCAACGGCGAACCAGCTGATTTCCCTGAGTGGATCCGCCGGCACAGCCGGCAGTCTCGTGAGGAGCCAGAGCAGCAGAAATGGAAGCAGGATGCGTGTCGAGGTTGGGGCCGAACGCTCGAACAGCAAGCCCAGACCGGTGCCTGAGAGAATAATGCCGGACGCGTAGCCGACGGGCTTCAGCCACGTGGCCCACCCCGGAGGGACAGGCTGAAACAGCAATACGGGATAGCCGTACACGAGCACGACAATGCCGACGCTCAGTATTCCCGTGGCGAAGAGAATCCGGACGATCTGCTGGTTGCGATTCACGGGAGGTCGCCCGAATGCGACTGATCAGTTTGTGCGCTCGGTAACGGCGAACGCAATTGCGCCAATGAGCACCACGAGAACGACGCCTCCAATCACTATCAGCCATTTCATACTCGAGCCTCCGTGGCCAGCCAACGTGTGCGATCTGCCGCAGGCAAGTCAAGAGAAAGCGCCGGCGGCATCACATACAACATCGATGCTCAGGAATCGGGATAGAGCAACTGCTGCAGTCGCTGAATGAGAGCGAGGTCCGCGGTAAAATCGTGCGAGTCCTCAACTCCGGCCTGAAGGGCCTCATGCAGTTCGCGCACGAGGCGTTCGAGCAGGTCGCGCGGGAAGGCGGAGCACATGCGCTCGCGAACGTTGGGCAGTTGGGCGAGTTCCACCCAGGTCTCGAAGCCAAGCCCGACCCCGCCGCCTCGACTGGCGCAGTCCCTCAGGGCCTGGAAGCTCCACTCGGAGAGCCCCGAGGCGAGCCACTCCGTGCGACTGAATCCCAACAGGTCCCGGCCCTTTCCTTCACTCATCCCCGGAGGGGACGCGGGCCGCCGCCTCGGCGAACGTGATAACCGGAATCACATCGAACTCGACGAGATCAATCCAGGCCGCGATCTATTCGTCAAGCAGGCCGCGATCGTCGCACTCCAGCGAGCGGGGTGAATCCGGGACCCTTTCCGACAACGGCCCGGCAAAGTGCGTCGAGTGCAAGGATACGGTCGTGCACGACGCCGCTCATTGGCCGTTGTACAGGTAGCCCGGAGATCTGCGATCCGCAGCCTGCCCTGCTCCGCGGTACCTCTATTCGTCGCGCACTTGAGCAAAGGCCAGCACATACCCCTCGGCATCGGTCACCTCGAAGCCCCACAGGCCGTTGTCGATGAACGACAACTGCTTCACGAATGACACCCCGCGTTGCGTGAACTCGGTGAAGAGCGTGTCGGGCTCCAACGTGTAAATGAAGGCGTCCCACCGAGCCCATTCATGCTGCGTGCGGTTGGGACGTGGATGCACATCCGGGAGAATGGCCTTGAGCATGATGCCGATCCCATCGCGGCTCACGCGGCCGTAGTACGGGTCATCAGCCGGCCCCTGGAAGTCGAGCTGGAAGCCCATGCGCTCCGTGTAATAGGCAATCGATGCCTGCAGATTGTCCACGATGAAGAACGGATTGATCGCGGTGAGATTCTTTCTCGCTGCGTCGCGGTTCGTGCGTGTTGACTCGGCCGTCGTGGAGTTCATGTCCTGGGCTCCCGTCGCTTGCGACTGTTGTGTGACACGCCGTGGATTAATGGGGTCAGAGTCGATTGATCCACGCTCCATTTACCCCGCCCTTGGGAATCGGCATCCGGGAATGGGGAATCGGGGAGGAAGACCTCCCCACGCCGCACCCCACCGCCTTTTTGTCACCGCCGCCTCTCCCCGCTCCATCATTCCCCATTCCCACGATTCCCCATTCCCGATTGCCGATTCCCAAGGGCGGGGTGTTGGAGCGTGGGGCGATTGCCGATTCCCGGTTTCAATCGACTCTGACCCCATTGATCCCCTTTGACTCCGACCGACTGGAGCGCCCCTGATGCGCATTCGCCGGCATAGCCGGCAGTCCCGAGCGCTTCTCCCACGCCTCATAGCCCGGCTCTCCTCTCACGAAATCGAAAACCGGATCGAGTCGCACCTGATGCA